>JBBUIX010000086.1:0-5098 GCA_038055115.1 Patescibacteria group bacterium | reverse complement strand
CTTTGAATTCTATATCTATCTTTTCTTTCAAATCCACAATAAGCTTTTGTAAGGATTCAATGCTTTTAGTCAAATCTTCCATTTCCCTCGCCAAAAATTGATCTCGTTCGGAAACTTCCTCAAACTCTTTCATTAATTCCGACCCATTGCCGAGTCCTACATCCTCCAGTTTTATTTTTATGCGTTCAATTTTTCTTTTTTGTTCTTCCTGATTATTATTTTCAATTTTTTCTTCAATTTTAAAATTTTTATAAGATAAAATTTCAGAACCAATCAGCGCAATGCCTTCTTTTGTCTCGTTTTCAAAAGCTTCTACCCGGCTTTTTAGATTACTTTCTTTGATAGCTATAAGCTCTAAAGCGGAAGACAACTCCTGTTGCCTAACTTTCCAGGCAAATTTTTCCCGTTCTTTGTCGCGCAGGGTTTCCATTTCTTTATTTATTTCTTGTTTCAGTATTTCTGCTGATCTGATAATTTCCTTTTCTTTATTCTCAATTTCCTTAATTTCTTTTAGAATTTCATTTTGGGTATTCTTGAAATTATTTATTTCAAGAGAATTTTTATTTTTTTCTATTTGGTTTTTACTTCTATCAAAAGACTTCAAAATCTCTTTGATTCTTTTCAAAATGGGCCTGATTTCATCTATGTTGCTTTTTAAAAATGCTTCATCTATTCCTTTATTGATCTCGTTTACAAAA
Organism: Patescibacteria group bacterium; assembly: GCA_038055115.1. Classification (GTDB taxonomy): domain Bacteria; phylum Patescibacteriota; class Minisyncoccia; order Phycocordibacterales; family UBA9973; genus UBA9973. The sequence continues at coordinate 4,400 of JBBUIX010000086.1, read as the reverse complement.
ATCTCAATTTCCTCCGGGGAAATAACAAGGGTTTCAGTATTTTTCTCCAGTCGGCGCTCTTCCCCTTCTATCATTCCTTCAATTCTGCCTAATTTCCTGCTCATCTCGCTTTTTACATTGCGTATCTCATTTAATTTTTGCTCAACTATTTTTAATTCTTCTATTTTTTTATTTCCCCTTAAAGAATCGGCATTTTCGTCATTGGAAATTCTGCCAGCCACATTTTTAAGTTCACTTGAAAGATTGTTTCTTTCAGCCGATAAATCAGCTTTTTCTTGCTCTATATAAACACTTTCTTTTTTTAAGTATTCTTTGTAAAGAGTTGCCAATTCCATCTGCATCCCTTTAGTTTTTTCAAATTTTTCTACCTGTTTCTTTAAAAAATTAAGATGTGGAGCATTTTCTCGTCGCATTAAGACAACCTCTTTCATGTTTTCATTTGTCCGTTCCAACTTTCTTTCGCTTTCTTTTATTTTGTATTGATAAATTTTGAGTCCCAGCGCATCTTCTATCATTTCTTTTTTCTCTCTGGCGTTAGCATTCAAAATTCTATCAGCTTCGCCTTGGGAAATAATATGGTGCCCGGAAGATCCAATATTGACCGAGGCCAATAAATTATGGATATCTTTCAATCGGACCTCGGTACCGTTCAAAATATATTTATTTAGCCCATCAGAAAAAACCTCGCGGGAGATTGAGATAACATCGTAATTCAAATTTATATTTTCTCCTCCATCGTTTGATAGTTTAAAAACTTTGTCAGCATTATTAAAATAGATAGTGACAAACGCCCGCGAACTTTTCGGCAAATTTTTTGATCCTTTAAAAACGAGGTCGGAACCTCCTTTCCCGCGCATAGATTTCATGGATTGTTCGCCCAAGACAAAACGAATAGCCTCCACGATATTTGATTTTCCGGATCCATTAGGACCCACAATAGCAATAATGGGGTTTTTAAAATCTAAAACTGTTTTTTGAGCAAAGGATTTAAAACCATTTATCAGAAGTGTCTTGAGCCGCATAATTTTAATCCAGCCAATTTTTTACTTTTAATGCGGTTTCGGCCGCTTTCTGTTCGGCCTCCTGTTTTGATTTGCCTTTACCTTCGGCGATTAAATCTGGCCCGAAGTAAATGCCCACCGTAAAATGCTTGTCGTGATCCGGGCCCATTTCATGTAAAACTTTGTAAGCCGGCGTGACTGAAACAAATTCCTGCGCTTTTTCTTGCACCAAAGATTTCGCATCGCGCCAAAGTTTCTTGTTTATTATTTCTTCCGTTTTCGGTAGAAGAGTTTTAGCCACAAATTTATCCACCGTATCATAACCCTGATCTAAAAACATAGCCCCGATAAACGCTTCATAGGTATTCGCCAAAATATATTGTCTGGCCTTGCCATAATCTTTTGCTTCACCTTTGGATAAGAGCAAATAATCATTCATTCCTATTTTTGAAGCAATTTCGGAAATAATAACGGCATTGACGAGAGCGGATCGTACTGCCGTCAATTCCCCTTCGGCGTAGTGAGGATATTTCTTATAAAGAAAATCCGTGACAATAAGCTCCAACACAGCATCACCTAAGAATTCCAAACGTTCATTATGTGAAAGAGAAGTTGCTGGATTTTCATTTATATAAGAACGGTGTGTAAAAGCCTGTTTGAGCAGATCTCTGTCTTTGAAAACCACTTTTATTTTTTTCTCAAAATCTGAAAGTTGAATCATGTTGTTTATCTTATTATTTATTTTGTTTTTTGTGAAATAATTTCAACCGCCTTGCTAATTAATGGAATAATGTCGTTGTAGATACGCAGTTCTGGAATTGCCGAAAGTTCAAACCACCTGGCTCCGTCCAGTCCGCCGGATTTTTCCAATACAAGTTCCTTATACTCGCTTTTGGCTAAAAAATAAACTACTTTTTTTAAACTTTTTCCTTTTTCCGGATGGGTTGCGACATATTCATTTTCTCCCAATTTTTTTTCTATTTTAATATCGAGTCCGATTTCTTTTTTTATTTCTCTGATCGTCGCCTGCTCTTCGTCTTCTGCTTCCTTAATACTGCCTTTAGAAATAGTCCAATATCCGAAAACATCATGTACCATGGCAAAATAAATACGACTGTTTTTTTTGGCATAAACAAGAGCCCCGCCCTTTTTTTCAACTGGCAATTTTGTAATATCCGGCACTTCTTCATGTTTTTTCTTTTTACTTATTTGTTCTTTGCCCGGCTCGCCTATTTCTTTATAAACTGCGCCGAGCACGCCATTTACAAACTTGCCGGAATTCTCTCCGCCGAAAGTTTTTGCCAATTCTATCGATTCATTGATGGCTACTTTCGGAGGTACTTCTTTTCGGTCACCGAAAAGAAGCTCGGTTAAACCAATTCTCAAAATATTCCTATCAATAATGGAAATTTTACTGATGGGCCAATCCGGCGCGGCTTTTTCTATGATTTCGTCAATTATCGCGCGCTTTTTCAATACTTGATCTAGAAGCGAGAACACAAAAACGTCATCCTCGAATCCAGGAGCAAACTCTTTTAAATTTCTTTTCAATACGTCTTTAATTTTACCATTCGCGAGATTGCCACTTTTTTTATCTTCAAGTAGGAAATCCCACTCAAAAAGCGTCTGGAGCACTATTGATCTTGAAAGGTGCCTATTTGCCATAAATTAATGAACAAAGTGATTTATTTTTCTGCCTTTTTCGCTTTGGCTTTCTTCTGCTTCTTTTCTGTTTTTTTAACCAAATCCAAAATCTTTTTTCCGCGGTAAAAACCGCAAGATGAGCAGACTGTGTGGCGTCTTTTTAGGGCCTTGCAATTTTCGCACTTAGAAAAACTCGTACTCGCTAAGGCATGGTGCGAGCGCCTGTTTTTCGTATGCGATTTTGTATGTCTCATTCGTACTACCATAATGGGTATATATTAGCATATTGAAACTGAAATGCAAAATCCGCAAATTTTGGAAAATAAAAAAATATGTTATTATAAGAGATATGGAGAAGGATGAAAAATTGGTAAAAATTCGCCATTCGTTGTCACACCTAATGAGTATGGCGGTGCAGGAATTATATCCGCAAGTCGGTTTGGGTGTCGGACCGGCTATTGATGATGGTTTTTACCAAGATTATGACTTGCCGGAGACAATCAGCCTGGAAATTCTACCGAGGTTGGAAAAACGAATAAGGGAGATGATCAAAGAAAATATTGAATTCAAACAACATGATGTAAATTATGATGAAGCCTATAAGTTTTACCAGCACGATCCTTATAAAACCGGATTTATTGACGACCTGAAAGCTACCGGCGAAAAAAAAGTTAGTTTTTATAAATCCGGCTGGTTTGACAATCTTTGCGCCGGACCGCATGTTGATTCAACTAAAGAAATTGACCCAAAAGCTTTCAAACTGGATCGCATCGCCGGAGCTTATTGGCGTGGAGATGAGAAAAATAAAATGCTCACGAGAATTTACGGATTGGCCTTTGAAACAAAAGAAGAATTGGATATTTATCTAAAACAGAGAGAAGAAGCCGAAAAAAGAGACCACAAGAAATTGGGAAAAGAATTGGGTTTGTTCACTGTTTCAAATTTAGTCGGAAAAGGATTGCCGATGTATTTGCCAAAAGGCAATATTGTTAAAACAGAATTGGAAAATTTTATAAGAAAGGAAAAAGAAAAATTGGGTTATTCTTTTGTGACAATTCCGCATATAGCTAGAAAGGAGCTCTATATCAAGAGTGGGCACATGGGTAAGTACGATGCAATGATGCCGACGATGACAGATGAAAATGGCGAGGAGTTTGTGATGAAAGCAATGAATTGCCCCCACCATTTTGAAATATACAATGCCGAACCACACAGTTATCGTGATTTGCCTTTGCGTATAGCGGAAAACACAACCGTATATCGTAACGAAAAAAGCGGAGAACTGGCTGGACTTTTACGTGTTAAAAATTTAACTCAAGACGATACGCATCATTTTATAAGAACTGATCAAATTGAATCGGAAATTGAAATGATTTTTGGTTTAACGCAAAAAGTTTATAATTTATTCGGTTTTAATGATTATAAGGTTGAAATATCTATTCGAGATCCCTTGAATAAAGAAAAATATTTCGGGAACGATGAAGTATGGGAAAAAGCTGAAGGGATTCTGGTAAAATCCGCAAAAAAATTGGGTTTAAAATATAGCATTGAAGAGGGTGAGGCTGCTTTTTATGGACCTAAGATTGATATAAAAGTAAAAGATTCAATTGGAAGAGAATGGCAACTGACAACAATACAACTTGATTTTAACCAACCAGAAAATTTTGAAATGGATTACACAGGAGAAGATGGCAAAAAACATCGCGTAGTTGTTCTTCATGTCGCCATATTAGGACCATTTGAAAGATTTATGGG
>JBBUIX010000085.1:0-5591 GCA_038055115.1 Patescibacteria group bacterium | reverse complement strand
ATCCGGAATGTTTTGCTTTTTCATTTCTTCCCTAAGATTTTGATAAGTTTTAGAATTAGTTAGAACTCCCGATTCAAAAATTTCGTTAACTTTATAATTTTTTAAAATATCCAAAACCCCGCCGATGTGGTCCGCGTCCGGATTGGTAATAATTATCGCATCAATGCTTTTATCAAAAGGTGACATTACGCGCGCGAGTGGACCTAAAACTTTACGCGGCGGTCCAGCATCAAACATAATTTGCGTTCCGGTCGGGGATTCTATAAAAAGTCCATCGCCTTGGCCGATATCCAGCATTGCAAAAGTGAGCCCTCGATGGGAATTTTGCCAATCCAGACGAACAAGAAAAATATTGACCACTAAAAGTAAAAGCGTTAAAACAAGCAACCAGTACTTTCTGGTAGATGTTTTGTATTGTTCCAGCATGCTACAATACTAGCACGAAAAAATTCGGGGGGTAAAATTCAATTGAGAAACTATAGAAAATAATTTTAAAAAGGCAAAATGAAAAACGCCCTGATACTCCTGCCAAAAAGTCTATAAATAAAATAGACGTATATGGCAATTGTCAGGAAAAGCGGAAAATCAGAAAAAGAAAAAGCCGCAAACGATAAATTGGAGAAAAAACTAATAACTCCGAGTTCATAATGTAAAAATAAATAGGAGATATATCCGAATGGCACGGCCAGTCCATACCAAATTAGTCCTGCCAGACCAGTCAGAAAACCAAACATCATCGTCAACGGTATGAATGGAAGAATTAAAACATTGGCTGGCAAAGCAACCAAAGAAAAATTACCCATTTGATAAAGAATAAAAGGAAAAACAAAAATATAAGCGGCGACAGTGATAGATACAATATCCCGCAACTCAAAACGCGCCGGCACCCATAAAAAATATTTTTCAATTCTAGGCGCGAGAAATATCACCGCGACCGTTGCGAGAAAGGAAAGCTGAAAAGAAACATCATACACCAGTAAAAATGGATTAAGGATTATCATAAATACGCCGGCCAGAACGAGCGCTCGGGCGACATCATAATTTCGCCCAGTCGCCCGGGCAACAAGAGCCAAGACTGCCATTATGCCTGCACGAATAGCCGTAGAACTTCCTCCGGTCATTATAATAAACAGCAAAATCGCCAAAATACCCATTCCAATGCCAAGATTTTTCGGTAAAAAAGCAAATAATTTCATAAACCATTCAGCCACGATCGTCACATTGTAACCGGAAAGCGCAACGATATGTATCGTGCCAGTATTTACAAAACTCTGCCTAAAAGTTTGATCAAAAGAGGACTTTTCGCCTAAAATAAGCCCGCCCATCAATAAGCTCTCTGGACTCATGATGGCAAAATTCATTTTTCCTAAAAACTTTTCTTTGGCGAAAAATAACGCACTTTTAATTTTATTACCATTCTCGCGTGAAATAATTTCAATTTTGGGATAACTCATCACGTATAAAATCCCGTCTTTGCGTAAATAATTCACATAATCAAATTCTTTTCCCTGGTCGGTAATAAAATTCTCCGGCCTGGCCAATTTGCCGGAAAAATTTATCTCATCTCCATATCTATAATCTTCATTCAAATCAGTAGAAAGTAAAATTTTTATTTTATTCCCTCCGTTTCCCGCCTCAATTATTAATTTCTGATTATTTTCGCCAATGTTCGGCTCATCAATAATTTCACCGGATAAAGAAATTTTTTGACCCACATTGGATTCAAAAATATCAGGAGGAGGAACATCAACCATATGAAATCTAAAAATTCCAACAGAAAATGCCAGTACAAAAACTGAAATTAAAATTCCCCCGCCTGCTCCCGACCAGTCGGGAGGGCGGGCAGGCCATTTATTTTTTGAAATAAATGTAAAGAAAAAAAGTAACGCAACTGAAATTACGCCAAATAAAATAATTAAAGATAAATCAATAAAAACAAAGGAACGCAATAGCACTCCGAATAAAAAACCGAAACAAATTATGTAAAAAACTTTATTGCGCATCTATTTATTTTTATTTTTCAACTCCACCGGATTCCCTTCCGCAAAACTCGTGGCTATTTCATCCGCTCGTTCATTCCATTTATCGCCATTGTGTCCCTTGATATAAGTCCATTTTGGTTTTAATTCTTCCATAAGACCATAAAGCTCTTCCCAAAGTTCACGATTTAAAACCGGCTTTTTGTTGGCATTGCGCCAATTATTTTTTTGCCAATTAAAAATCCATTCAGTGATTCCCAGAATTACATATTTTGAATCGGAAACAATTTCTATATGTCTAACATTCGAAAATTTATTTTTTAAATGTTTCAACACCTCTATCGGCGCAGTTAATTCCATCTGATTATTCGTCGCATGTTTCGTTCCTCCACCTATTTCAATCACTTTATCGTTCACTAGAAAAACCGCCCCCCAGCCTGCCCGCCCTGGATTTCCCTTTGCCGCCCCGTCTGTATAAATTATTACTTTGTCTTGTTTAATCATTTTGATTTAGCAAAATTATATTAATGTATTAATAAATATCCTCTATTCTTAATCTTAACTCCTCGCGACCGCGAAAATGAGACAAATCAAAAGTCGCCAGCAAATTTACACCCAATCCCTCTGATATTTGATTTTCAAAAGAATCGATATCGGAAAAAAAAGAAATTGCCGTAGCTTTGTTTTTGTTTACATCGGAAAAAATAATTTCTAAGTGCTCACCGGAGCCATTCTTGCCGAATTTTTTTATTTTTTCTATTTTCACACTCTCAAAAAGAAAAACTGGTTTTGGATTTCCCAAACCAAAGGGCGCAAGTTTCTCTATTTCGCGCCAATTTTTCATATTAACCGCGCCTAGATCTATTTTCACATCAAAAATTACTTTATCGCTTTTCTTTTTCTCATTCGCACAGACAGTTTTTTTTATTTTACTAAAAGAAAGAGATAAAGCTTTTTCTAAAAAATGAATTTTTTCGTTGTGTACCGTAAATCCCCCGGCCAGCTCATGTCCGCCAAAATCAATAAAAGATCCGCTGGTTTCCGTCATAAGCTCCACGACCGACACCGAACCATCGCTCCGACAGGACCCCTTAATGCAGTCATTCTCGTCTTTACCCCAGACAAAAACAGGTTTCTGGTGTTCATCTGATATTTTCCCGGCCACCAGTCCTAAAACGCCGACTCGCCACTCGGGATTACCTATTACTATCACTTCTCTTATTTCTCTCTTTTCAAATTTTTTATTCACCTCGCGCATAATTCCGGTAACAATTATTTTTCTTTCGTCATTAATTCTTGACAAATGATCGACGAGCACGCCCGCCTCTGTCTCATCATCTGTCGCCAGAAGCTCATAGGCTCGCATCGGATCATCCATTCGCGACGCAGCGTTTAACCGCGGAGTTATCATAAAACTCATATCATCCTCCGAAAGATATCGTTGCTCAATATTTATTTTTGCCAGAAGCTTTTGCAGTCCTGGGCGGGGAGATTTTTTTAGAACTTTTATGCCAAAATATGCTATCGCCCTATTTTCACCTGTCAGCGGAACCATGTCGGAAAGCGTTGCCAGACCCGCCATATCAAGCATCCATTTTTCTGTGCCCTCTTTAATTTTAAAATATTCGCCATACTTTTTTATAAAAGCTTGAACCAGTTTAAAAGCGACACCGGCTCCGCAGAGTATTTTCTCCGGATAATTGTCCACTTTAGGATTTAAAATTGCGCAAGCGCGAGGCAAAGTTTTTTGAGGAATATGATGGTCGATAATTATTACGTCAATGCCATCCACTTCCGCTTGGGCTATTTCCGCCACCGCGGTAATGCCAAGGTCAACAGTTATTAAAAGTTTTGCTCCGGATTTCTTAAATTGTTTTATCGCATCAAGATTGAGCCCGTATCCTTCAGAATTTCTCTGGGGTATATAGATTTCATAATTTTTATATCCTAATTGTTTAAATAAATCATTTAAAATTACGGCTCCGGGTATGCCGTCACAATCATAGTCCGCATAAATAATTATTTTTTCTTTGTTATCTACCGCCTCAAAAATTCGAATACAGGCTTTCTCCATATCTCTCATTAGAAAAGGGTCATGGAAATCCCGTTCGTAATCCGGGTTCAAAAAAATTTCGGCTTGTGCCGAATCAACAATACCCCTTTTTTCCAAAAGCGTCCGCAGTAATTCGCCGTATCTTTGCATAACTGGAATTTTAACATATAATAGAGAAAGTTTATATTTTCAAAAACTTTCTATAAAATGAACGATTGTATTTTTTGCAGAATTATAAAAAAAGAAGTTCCTTGCGCAAAGATTTACGAAAATGAAAATTTTTTGGCTTTTTTGGATATCCAGCCAGTTTCAGATGGGCATATTTTAATTGTTCCCAAAAAACATATTATCTGGATGCAAGATGTTGACGATGAGACAATCTCGGAAATTTTTAAATTATCTAAAAAATTAATGAAAGCGATAAAAAACGGGCTAAAGTGCGACTATGTGCAAGTCTCTGTCGGCGGAACAGATATTCCTCATTTTCATATACATTTAATTCCGAGATATTTCAATGATGGTTTGCCAAAATTTGAAACAAAAAAATACCAAGATGGTGAATCAGATGAAATTGCAAAAAAAATTATTTCAGCTATTCCATAAGCGGAACAAGTGCCGGAAGTTCTTTACCGGCTAAAAATTCCAAGGTCGCGCCACCAGCAAGGCTAACATGAGAATAATCATCTAAATTGGTATACTGGCGAGCAACGTCAATCGTGTCTCCTCCGGCAATAATTGTGATTCCCGAAAGATTTTTACTCACATTTTTCATGGCATTAAGTATGGTTTTTGATCCTGGTGCAAATTTTTCGTCTTCAAATTTACCCATTGGACCGCTTAAAAAAATAGTTCTGGATTTTTCGATAATATCTGAAAATGCCTTTTGTGTTTTATGACCAATATCAAGCGCCATCCATTTGTCCGGCACACCTTCAGTAGAAATATTAATAAATTTAGTTGAGACACCGTCAGATATTACCAGATCTTCCGGATACACAATTTTATCCTTATAAGATTGCAATATTTCTTTTGCATATACCACCCAATCTTTTTTCTCACGCCTTTTTTCATCCACAAAAACATCTTCAATAAAAGAGGAACCAAGCTCGTGCCCTCGCGCTTTCAGAAAAACATTGGCGACTGCCCCACCTATCAAAACCTTATCCGCTATTTTTAATAAGTTATTAACCGCATCAACTTTATCAGAAATTTTAGCTCCTCCAATAATTACCGTAAAAGGCCTCTTTGGATTTTCCAAAAGATCAGACAACATATTCACTTCATGCATAAGATAAAGTCCGGCAACTGCAGGCAAGTGACGTTCTATGCCGGTCGTAGAAGCATGTATTCTCATAGCTTGAGGAAATCCATCAAAAACAATCAGGTCTTTTCCCTGGCAAAGCTTTTTGGCAAATTCGTCATCGTCAATCATTTCTTCACTATGAAATCTAACATTTTCGAGCATTAAAATATCACCCTGTTTCATTTGGGAAATTTTATCGTCAACTAAAGGACCAATACAGTCATCCACTTTGGCGACTAGATAATTAAGAAGTTTG
>JBBUIX010000084.1:0-12693 GCA_038055115.1 Patescibacteria group bacterium | reverse complement strand
TCAGTGGGTATTGTGCCGGTACCGGATGAACGCTTGAATAAACTCTCAGAAATGTCCAAATCAAAAAAAACTATTCCGGCCGTAGTGGAATTTGTGGATATCGCAGGATTGGTCAAGGGCGCGAGCGAGGGTGCAGGGCTCGGCAATAAATTCCTTTCTCATATTCGCGAAGTGGATGCCATTATTGAAGTTGTTAGAATTTTTGAGGACCCAAATATGATTCACGTCCATGAAAAAATTGACCCGCTTTTTGATATAGAAGTCATAAATATGGAACTGGAACTGGCCGGGATTAAAAAGCCAACGCTTTATGTTTTAAATACTTCCGAAATAGCTGAAAATGTAAAAAAAGATTTCATTTCCAAACTTCCGGGTCCGTACATAGAAATTGACCCTATTTTTGGCGCGGGATTGGATAATCTCATTAAAGCCGGTTATGATTTGTTAAGCCTGATTACTTTTTTTACCACTGGCGAAGATGAATCGCGGGCTTGGACAGTTCGTCGTGATTCTACTGCGCCGGTTGCAGGTCGTGCTATTCACAATGACTTTAAAGAAAAATTTATCCGTGCAGAGGTAATTAATTGGAAAGATTTATTAGATTGCGGTTCGTATGCAGTTGCTCGTTCTAAAGGATTAGTGCGAACAGAGGGAAAAGAATATATCGTTAAAGACGGTGATGTGATAGAATTTTTAATTTAATTATGGAAAATAAAATTAAAATTTTTTGTTCTAAAGATTGGGCCGATTATGAACTTCTAGATACGGGTGAAGGAGAGAAGCTGGAAAAGTTCGGCAAATATATTTTTGTACGCCCTTACGAGGATGCTATCTGGCCGAAAACTTTTTCAGCGGAAGAATGGAATAAAGCCGATGGCAAATTCTGGACTTCAAAACAGGGCGCCAAGGATAAGCGGGCCCGCCTCGCGTCGATGAGTAACACGAGTCGAGGCGGGTGGAAAATGAACGGTAAAATCGAGCCGAAATGGGAAATGTCATATAAAGATATTAAATTTTTTGCCTCGCCCACCCCTTTTCGACATTTGAAGTTTTTTCCGGAACAAGCGGCTCATTGGGATTTCATAGAGAAGAAAATTTCCGCCCAAGGTGGATCCGCCTCTGGCGGAAAAAAAGTAAAGTTCTTGAATCTTTTCGGCTACACCGGAGTGGCAAGTCTTTTTGCGCTTCGCGCTGGCGCGGAGGTGACGCATTTGGACGCTTCCAAGCAAACCCTCATCTGGGCGAAAGAGAATCAGGAAATTTCAGGACTTGGCAAATTGCCTATGCGGATTATTGCGGACGATGCTATCAAGTTTTTGGAGCGTGAAGAAAAAAGAGGCAATAAATATGATTGCGTAATAATGGATCCGCCAAAATTCGGCCGAGGACCCAAAGGAGAAATTTGGAAAATTGAAGAAATGTTGCCGAAGCTTCTTTCTCAAGTACGTAAAATTCTAAGCGACAAGCCCCTTTTCGTTATTTTGACTTCTTACGCGATTGATTCTTCTTCGCTTTCTTTAGGGTACGCCTTATCCGAAATAATGAAAGATTTTAAAGGGGATATAGAACAAGGGGAACTTTGCGTGCTAGAAAAATCCAATAATCGCCTTATTCCGCTTGCCAACACGGCCGTTTGGAGTGTATAATTTAATTGTAATTTTATAAATATTTGATATGATTGTAGTTATTCTCATTATTATAATAATAGGCGTAGTCGCATTTTTTATTAATCGTAATATAAACAATATGGAACCAAATCAAACACAAAATCAAGTTAGTTTAAAAACAAGCGCTAAAGATTTTTTTATAAATTTAGGTGCTATTGTCGCGCTTTATACCGTAGTTATTAGTTTATTAAATCTTTTATTTACGGTTATTAATAACGCCTATCCGCAGATTACAAATGGATATAATTATTATGGAAGCCAGTCTATAAGTATGCCTGTTGCTACGCTTATTATATTTTTCCCGATTTTTATATTATTGATGTGGTTTATGGAAAGGAGTTATGTGGTAGAACCAGAGAAAAAAAATCTTAGTATTCGCAGGTGGCTGACGTATATAACGCTTTTCGTCGCCGGGCTGACTTTGGCCGGGGACTTAGTCACGGTTCTTTATTATTTTATTGATGGGCAAGAATTGACCACTGGATTTTTGTTGAAAATCCTTTCTGTTTTTGTGGTTATACTTATTGTTTTCCTTTACTACATTTCTGATATTAGAAACAAATTAACGTCAAGGTCGCGAAAAATTTGGCTGGGTGTTTCTCTTATCGTAATATTGAGTTCTATTATTTGGGGATTTTCTGTTCTTGGTTCGCCCCGAACGCAACAATTATTGAAATATGACCAACAAAAGGTAAATGATTTGCAAAGTATAAATGGTCAAATTACAAATTATTATGCAAATAAAGGAACTCTGCCGAATACTATTGAAGAAATGTCAAATGGAAATTATTATATTACTCAAAAGGTTGACCGACAGACAAACAAGCCCTATGAATATTATAAAGCAGGTGATGATAAAGGTTATAAATTATGTGCGGATTTCAATAAAGCATCAGATGATAAAAATTCCCCAACTCCTACTATTTATTCATATTCCTATGATGGAATTACCACCTGGGCACATCCGGCAGGCCAGTATTGTTTTAAACAAACCATAAATCCAAACATATATTCCAAACCAGCGCCGGTAAGATAAAATATTTTGCAAATATCCCGTCTTTTAGGTAATATGGAAGCAGATGAAAGAATACGATCATAAAAAGATAGAGAAAAAATGGCAGGCTATTTGGGAGAAAAAACGAACATATCAAGCTAAGGACTTTTCAAAAAAACCGAAATATTTTAGCTTGATTGAATTTCCCTATCCTTCCGGCGACGGGCTTCATGTCGGTCACCCGCGTCCGTATATCGGTATGGATATTATTTCCAGAAAAAAAAGAATGGAAGGTTTTAATGTGCTTTACCCCATCGGTTGGGATGCATTTGGTCTGCCGACAGAGAATTATGCGATAAAAACCGGCCAGGATCCGCGGGTTGTCACTAAAAAAAATAGTAATACTTTTCGCCGACAAATAAAATCTCTCGGTATATCTTTTGACTGGTCGCGAGAAATAAACACCACCGATCCAAAATATTATAAATGGACGCAATGGATATTTTTACAGTTCTTGAAAAAAGGCTTGGCATATAAGGCTAAAATTGCGATAAATTGGTGCCCAAAGGATAAAATCGGTCTAGCGAACGAAGAAGTCATTGGTGGATACTGCGAACGGTGCGGGACTCCGGTAGAAAAAAGAGAGCAAGAACAGTGGATGCTCGCGATTACCAAATATGCGGACCGGCTGGACAAAGATTTAGATAAGGTTGACTATCTTCCGCAGATAAAATTGGCGCAGAGGAATTGGATAGGCAGAAGCGAAGGGGCGGAAATCGAGTTCAAAATAGTTTCCCCTATCCCTGGGATAGGGGAAAATGTGAAAGTATTTACTACGCGTCCGGACACTATTTTCGGGGCGACCTATTTAGTGCTGGCGCCGGAGCATGAATTGGTTCAAAAATTTAAAGCGCAAATTTCTAATTGGAATGAAGTGTTGCAATATATCGCAGCCAATCGAAACAGAACGGATATTGAACGGACAGCCGAAAATAAAACAAAAACAGGGGTAGAATTAAAGGGAATTAAGGCAATTAATTCTGCGACAGGCGAGGAAATTCCGATATGGATAGCTGATTACGTTCTTCCGCACTATGGCACCGGGGCGATAATGGCGGTGCCGGCGCACGATGAACGGGATTTTGAATTTGCGAAGAAATATAATCTGGAGATTAAGCAGGTGATTATGCCCGATAATCTCGATGATAGAAATCCTCCACATCCCGATAAAAAAAATACAAACAGAAACGTAGTACATATAATATTACGAGATCCAAAAAAGAAAACAGTTCTTGTTATGTTTCTTAAAGGGGAGAAATGGAAAGGCAATAATCCTATAAATTTTATAATAGGGGGAATAGAAGAAGGAGAGAAAGAATTAGAAACGGCTATTCGTGAAATAAAAGAAGAAACAGGATATTCTAATGTCAAATTTGTTAAAAAAATTCCTTTTGAAACTCAAGCGCGGTTTTTTGCTGCGCATAAAGATGTGAATAGAACTGTCCATGTGCATACCTTAGTCTTTGATCTGGTCAGTCCTGAAAAAGTTGAAATAATAGAAGATGAATATTTTACCAAAGATTCTCATGAGTTTAAATGGATACCATACGAGCAAGTGGAGGATATTGTAAATATTCCGGATGATAAAGCATCTTGGAAATATTTTTTAAACGATGGTTATGCTTTTACTGGAGAAGGAATTCTTATAAATTCCGGGAAATTTGATGGCATGGATTCCGAAAAAACAAAAAAAGAAATCATAAAATTTGTCGGCGGGAAAGAAAAAACCACTTTCAAGCTTCGTGATTGGGTATTTTCGCGTCAGCGATATTGGGGAGAACCGATACCGGTCGTCTTTTGTCCCGCCTGCGCCAAGGCTTCGGCGGGCAAGGAAAATGCCGGCTGGATACCAGTACCGGAAAAAGATTTGCCGGTAGAGCTCCCGAAAGTAAAAAATTATCAACCAACGGACAGCGGGAAATCCCCGCTCGCCAATATTGCAAAATGGGTTAATATAAAATGCCCCAAGTGTCAAGGCAAAGCCAAGCGCGAAACCGATACAATGCCCAATTGGGCGGGTTCCAGCTGGTATTATCTCCGCTATACGGATCCGAAAAATAAAAAATATTTTGCCGATAAGAAAAATTTAAAATATTGGACACCAGTAGATTGGTATAATGGAGGCAACGAGCATACGACACTCCATCTTTTATATTCGCGTTTTTGGCATAAATTTCTTTTTGATTTAAAACTTGTGCCTACAACCGAGCCATATAAAAAGCGCACTTCACACGGAATGATTTTAGGCGAAGGGGGAGTGAAAATGTCCAAATCTCTCGGCAATGTGATTAATCCCGACGAGATCGTGAAAACATACGGAGCGGACACATTGCGCATCTATGAAATGTTTATGGGGCCGTTCAGCCAATCGGTCGCTTGGTCTACGGAAAGCATTATTGGGGCAAGGAGATTTCTAGAGCGCGCGTGGAATTTGCAAACGAAAGTGTCAAAGACTGCCTTTGACACCACGCTTAATAAAACAATAAAAAAAGTAACGGAAGATATTAAAGAAATGAAATTCAATACTGCTATTTCAACTCTGATGATTTTTATCAATGAAGTCGGCAAGTCTGATTCTATATCGCAAGATGCATACGAAAAATTTCTGAAACTTCTCTCGCCATTTGCTCCGCACATTGCGGAGGAAATTTGGTTTAATTTGGGACACAAAGATTCTATTCATCTTTCAAGCTGGCCAAAATGGGATGAGAATTTGATAAAAGACGAAGAAATAAAAATTGCAGTTCAGATAAATGGAAAAGTTAGGGCGGAAATAATGATACAAGTGGATGATAATGAAGAGATAATAAAGCAAAAAACCCTCGCGAATGAAGCTGTTTTGAGGTATCTGGCCGGTAGAGATGCGAAAAAAATTATTTATGTTAAAAATAGACTTATCAACATAGTTTTATAGCTTCTTTGCTTGCGTTTTTTTATTAACTTATAGTATAATAAGGTTTATGCGTTCAAATATATTTGATAGGCTTTCTTTTTTATCATTATTTTTAGTTGTCGTATTGTTGCCGCTTTTTTCTTTGCCTTTTACTAATATTCCAGTTGAAATTTCCAAGGGACTGCTTTTAGTTTTAGGACTTGCAGCCTGCGTGGTTTTTTGGGCAATAGCCAGATTTTCCGACGGTAAAATAGTTTTTCCCAGATCTTGGTTATTGATGTCGGGGTTTGGCATAGCTTTGGTTTTTCTTCTCTCATCTCTTTTTTCCAAGAACCCCCAAGTATCTTTGTTCGGTACCATGTTTGACATTGGCAGTTTCTGGTTTATTTTTTCCGGTTTTGTTTTGATGCTTATGTCCTCCGTTGTTTTTCGGACTCCCCAACAAGCAAAAACAGTTTTACTCGGAACAATACTGTCTTCAGCTTTTGTTTTAATTTTCCAAGGCGCCCGTTTATTTATGCCCACAATTCTGTCATTGGGAATTTTAGCCGGTAAAACAGGAAATGTTTTGGGGTCTTGGAACGCGCTGGGACTTTTTGCCGGATTTTCCGGTCTGATGTTTCTTTTGGTGATTGAATTTTTTCCAATTTCTAAAATAGAAAAACTTTTACTGGAAATATTCATTTTACTTTCAATACTATTGGCAGCTTCTGTAAACTTTTCGTTGGTTTGGGTGCTTCTTGGAGTTTCTGGTTTGATTATTTTTGTTTACAAAGTCTCAACCACTTTCCAAGAAAGCGGAAATGAAGGAGAAAAGAGGCATTTTCCCATGGTTTCCTTCGTTGTTGTGATGATAGCTTTGTTGTTTTTTATGTCAGGACAGATTATCGGAGGTTTTATTCCAAGCCGCCTTCAGATATCAAATACTGAAGTCAGTCCTTCTTTAGGAGCTACTATGTCTATAACAAAGGGAGTACTTGCCAAATATCCTGTTTTTGGTATCGGTCCGAACAGATTTGGAGAAGCCTGGTCAATGTATAAACCCGCTATTATAAACAATACTCAATTCTGGGATGTTTCTTTTGTTTCGGGTTCCGGGTTATTGCCCACTTTGACCGCCACCACCGGCTATTTTGGTATTCTTGCCTGGCTTATTTTCTTCATTTTATTTTTGGTTATCGGCGTGAAATCGGTATTTTCCAGTATTAAAAACGGGGTAAATTGGGAAATGATGGCGTTTTTTGTGCTGTCTCTTTATCTATTTGTTTACTCGTTCTTTTATTCCCCCGGAACAGTAATATTTTTGCTGTCGCTTGCTTTTACGGGAGTATTCATCGGACTGGCTGCTTCCAGTTCAAATAGGGAAATATCAATATCATTCTTGAACGACCACAGAAAAAGTTTTTTCTCCATACTCGTTCTAATTCTTTTAGTGATCTTTTCCGTCGCTACTTCATTTAAATATATAGAGCGCTTTACTTCTGTTTCGTATTTTGGAAAGGCGATTTCTGCATCAACGGAACCGGTAGCTGAAAATTATATCAACAAGGCTCTCTCCCTATATTCAAATGATTTATATTTGCGCACTTACTCGCAGATATATCTTGTAAAATTAAATTCTATAGCCAGCAAAGGTTCAACATTATCCGATGCAGATAAGGCGGATTTGCAAGCCAGCTTCGATCAATCCGTAAACAGCGCGCAAATGGCGGCGGCATATGACCCGTCAAATTATCTAAACTTTCAATTGCTCGGTTCTGTATATCAGGCAGTCGGTTCGCTCGGGGTCAAGGATGCTTACAGTAAAGCTGTTCTAGCTTATCAAACTGCTTCTAGTCTAAATCCGTTAAATCCAGGCCTCAAGCTTGCTATAGCAGGCGCGTTATTTGTTGATGGAAAGGTTAAAGATGCGAAAGATTATGCAAACGAAGCTCTTTTTCTTAAACAAGATTATATTGATGCCCTGATTACTCTTTCCCAAATAGAAAAAAGTGAGGGTAATAATAGCGGAGCGCTTTCCTACGCGCAAGCCGCCCTTTCTCTTGCTCCGACCGATAAAAATTTAATACAATATGTAAACTCATTGAGTAATCCTGCATCAACAACCCCTGCTCCTACTCCCACCCCTAGTAAATCTAAAAAATAAATCAAGTAACGGATGGAGAAAATTCTAAGAATTTTTACTAAAGAATCTGGCAGCATAAATCAAGCCGCGCTCCTTTTGGGTTGTTTTACCCTACTCTCTCAAATTTTGGCGCTTTTCCGCGATCGTTCCATCGCGCACTTTATAGGACCTTCTTCCTCACTTGATGCTTACTATGCGGCTTTCCGCGTACCGGACCTCATTTTCATTTGCATAGCGTCGCTGGCCTCCATTACCGTAATAATTCCCTTTATTATTGCCCGAATGGATGGAGAAAAAGTGACCGACGAAGCGCGCAAATATTTAAACGATATTTTCACTGTTTTCTTTTCTTTGATGGTTTTGGTTGCCCTGATTGCATTTTTCCTGATGCCTAATTTGGTGTTTTTTATCGCCCCGGGTTTCACTCCGCTGTATCAAGCAAAGGTAATTTTACTTTCACGAATAATGCTGCTTTCGCCGATTTTAATGGGTCTTTCAAATCTTTTTGGCACAGTCACCCAACTTTTTCATAAATTCTTCATTTATTCCTTAAGCCCGATTTTTTATAATTTTGGAATTATTATCGGTGTTATATTTCTTTATCCGATTTTTGGAATTTCTGGGTTGGCGCTCGGGGTCGCGCTGGGCGCCCTCATGCATTTTGGAATACAAGCTTTAGCATCGCATAATTGCGGATTTACGCCAAAATTTTCATTCTCTATTAACTTTAAAGATATTAAAACCATAGCCTTAACTTCGCTCCCCCGTACTTTGGGTTTGGCTTTTAATAACATTGCCCTTATTAGCATTATCGCCCTGGCTTCGTTTTTGAAAAGCGGCTCTATTTCTGTCTTTAATTTTTCATTCAATCTTCAATCAGTACCGCTTAATATCATCGGCATATCTTATGCGGTAGCGGCTTTTCCGACTTTAGCTAAATCTTTTTCTGGCGGTAAAAAGGATGAATTTAAAAAACATTTAAAGGTAGCGGCGCGAGCAATAGTTTTTTGGTCCATTCCCGTAATATTTCTTTTTATCGTGCTTCGGGCGCAAATCGTGCGCGTGATACTCGGTTCCGGATCTTTTTCTTGGGATAATACTCGTCTAGTGGCGGCTGGTCTCGCAATTTTTTCTGTTTCAATCCTCGCCCAAGGGATGATTACTTTGCTGTCTCGCTCTTATTATGCAACCGGCAACACCCGGCGCCCGCTGATAGTGAATCTTTTCTGTTCCATTTTAATTATAATTTTGTCTTATATACTTATACATCTTTTTGAAAATATGCTTTTATTCCGCTATTTTATGGAATCATTGCTTAAAGTGAATGATATCCCGGGCACTGAAGTATTGATGCTTCCGCTGGCATATTCCATCGGAACCATTTTGAATTTTATTTTACATTGGGTTTTTGTGAAGAAAGATTTTATGCCTGATGAATCTTTTATCACAAAAACCTTTTTTCAAAGCTTGGGCGCCTCGTTTTTCTTAGGGCTGGTGTCTTACTTAAGTCTCAACATTCTTTCACCGGTTTTTGGCACGACCACATTCTGGGGAGTTTTCTTGCAAGGCTTTATTTCCGGAATTCTAGGCATAACCTCCGCCGTTGTGGTTTTGTATCTGCTGAAGAGCGAGGAATTGAAAGATATTATAAAAACTCTTACGACCAAGTTCTGGCGCGCAAAAGTTATCGCCCCGTCCCAGGAAGAGCTTTAAATTTAATATTTTTAGTTTTATGTGGTATAATAAAAGTTGGACATAATTAAATTAGTCCCTTTTTTTGTTTCATATGGATAAAGAATATTCAAATTTGCACCGCAAACTGGTGATTAAATATTTTTGGCAAGTAATTAGACATTTTAAGGTGTCTTTTTTTACGATTATTGTTTTTACGATAATTGCCTCCGCTTTAGATGTCTATATACCTCTTCAATATTTAAAACTTTGGAATGTTTTAAATACCAATAATTTTGCTATTATTTCAGTTGCTAAATCAATAATTATTTTAATATTGATGCTAAACCTGCTTCGTTGGGTTATTAGGAGAATTTCTGGATTTTCTCTTTCCTATTTTGAATCGGGAGTAATGGCAGGTCTTCGAAAACAAGCTTTTTCATATATGATCGGCCACTCTCATTCTTTTTTTGCAAATAATTTTAGCGGATCCTTAACTCAAAAAATAAATAAATATGCCCGCGCTTTTGAAAAATTGACTGATAAAATGATTTCTGACGGATTACCACTTATTGTTCGAAGTATCGGTACGGTTATTGCCATTTATACATTACTTCCCAAGTATGCTTATATCCTGGGAATCTTTTGTGTTGTATTTTTATTAACAGCTCTCATTTATACTCGATATAAACTCAAATATGATATCATTTCTGCTTTAGCTGATACTAGGACAGTGGGAGTTTTGGCTGATTCTATTGGCAACCATTCTTCAATTCAGATTTTTACCGGACACTCATATGAACAAAATCGCACAGGGGAGACGATACAAAAACAGCAAAAAGCGACCGTTTTTAATTGGTATTTATGGGAGGGACTTAGTGCTATCCAGAGTTTTTATTCAGTAGCTATTGAGTTTATTATTTTCTGGTTAGCTATTAATGATTGGCGGCTCGCTATTATTACTTTGCCGGTTATAGTATTGCTTCAAAGTTACATGATTCGTTTAATTGAGAATTTGTGGAGTTTTGCCGGTATTGTTCGTACTTTTTATGATGGTTTTGCTGATGCACAAGAAATGTCCCTTATCCTTAATACGCCCTATGAAATTGTTGATAAGGTGACAGAAAATGCTGAAAATATAAAAAAAGGAGAAGATATTTTTAATAACGTAACGTATGTTTACAAAAATAATAATAATAAAGTATTAGATAACTTTTCTTTAACAATACCCTCAGGGCAGAAAGTCGCCATTGTTGGATCCTCTGGTGCTGGAAAAACAACTTTTGTCCGTCTTTTAATGAGGTTGTTTAATCTGACGAAGGGTCAAATTATCATTGACGGGGTTGATATTAGTAAAATTTCCCAACAAAACCTTCGTGAACAAATATCTTTTGTTCCTCAAGATCCGATACTTTTTCATCGCACTTTATTGGAAAATATTCGTTATGGTAGGCGTGATGCAACCAATGAAGAAGTTTTAATTGCAGCTCATCTTTCACATTGTGATGAATTTATCAAGGCATTGCCATACGGTTATGAAACTTATGTTGGAGAGCGTGGAATAAAACTTTCGGGCGGGGAACGTCAACGTGTTGCCATAGCTCGAGCTATTCTTAAAAATTCTCCAATTCTCATTCTTGACGAGGCAACTTCCTCACTTGATTCTCATTCCGAATCCTTAATTCAAGATGCACTACATACACTTATTAAAGGAAAGACAACAATTGTTATTGCACATCGACTTTCAACTATTCGAGAAATGGATAGAATAATTGTGATAAAAAAAGGGAGGATTATTGAGGATGGGGTTCATGAAGAACTTGTAAATAAAAAAGATGGACTCTATAAAAAATTATGGGATCTCCAAGCAGGAGGATTTAAAAACGCAATTTAATTCAATGGATTTAAAACACATACGAAACTTCAGTATTATAGCGCACATAGACCACGGCAAAAGTACCTTAGCTGATAGAATGCTTGAAATTACGCATACCATAGAAATGCGTAAAATGCGTAATCAAGTGCTGGACTCTATGGATCTTGAACGCGAACGAGGAATTACTATCAAAATGCAGCCCGTTAGGATGGAGTATGTTTTCCATGGAGAAAAATACATATTAAACTTGATTGACACCCCGGGGCATATAGATTTTTCTTATGAAGTATCTCGCGCTTTAAAGGCCGTAGAGAGTTCTATTTTACTCATAGACTCAACTCAAGGGGTGCAGGCACAAACGCTTACAACACTCGCTATGGCGCGTTTAGGAGGCAATAACGGGAGCAAACAAATCATTCCTGTGCTCTCCAAGATTGATTCTCCCCTTGCTCGGATAAATGAGGTAAAAGAAGAGGTTGTGAAACTTTTAAAATGCATTCCGGATGAGATTTTGTTGGTTTCCGGGCGTACCGGAGGGGGGGTGGAAAATCTTTTACAAGAAGTCATTAGACGCACACCGGAACCAAAAGCAACATATCCCGACGATAATAATTTACGAGCTCTTGTTTTTGATTTTAAATATTCAAATCATCGGGGAGTAATAGTTTTTGTGCGGGTATTTGACGGCAGAGTGGCTAAAGGCGACAGTTTAATTTTTGCGGTCTCGGGCGAAAAATTTACTGCTCTGGAAGTCGGAACTTTCTCACCGGAAGAAACACCGGGAGATTTTCTTTCTTCGGGAGAAACAGGTTATATTATCACCGGTATAAAGAAGCCAGGCATTGCGTCGGTTGGGGATACTATCACCATGTTTAAAAATCCCTTACCGGCTTTTGAGGGCTATATGCAGCCAATGCCGGTGGTCTGGGCTTCGGTTTTTCCGGAGAATGCGGATGATTTTGCGGAATTAAAGCTTGCCTTGGGAAAATTAAAGCTTTCCGATTCAGCTTTCTCATATGAAGAGGAATCTTCAGGCTCGCTGGGTAGGGGATTTAGGTGCGGATTTTTGGGAATGCTTCACTTGGAAATCATTACGGAAAGGTTGAAACGCGAATTTAATTTACAATTAGTTATTACCACACCTTCCATTACTTATGAAGTTTTAATGAAAAACCCTTCGACCAGCTCAGGGCAAGCGGGTAAGAGAATTAAAGTTTATTCTCCATATTTTTTCCCGGACGATGGAAACATAGAGGCCGTATTTGAACCTTGGGTAAACTTGAAAATCATTACCCCGGTAAAATATGTCGGTAATATTATGCAACTTCTTTTTGATCATGAGGGAGAAGTTGGCGACACGGAGAATTTTGGAGATAATCGTTCAACTCTATCCGTTAAAATGCCTCT
>JBBUIX010000083.1:0-1953 GCA_038055115.1 Patescibacteria group bacterium | reverse complement strand
GGAGCCGCCTCTCGGATTCGAACCGAGGACCTTCACTTTACAAAAGTGTTGCTCTACCAACTGAGCTAAGACGGCACTATTACAAATTCTTTTCTTCCTCGTGTATTTTATGCTTTATTTCTCTGATTTTATGTTTGTATTCGGAAATCATTTTGAGAAATTTACTGACTTCTCTTTTTTCTCCCGAGTTGCTATTTAAACTTTTGGCGCGTATATTTTTTATTTTAATTTTTACTGCCTGATATTTATTTTTTAGGAGATTGGAAGATCGAACGTAAAATCTAATTGTTGCTACGAGTCCCGTATAACCATGTTTTTTTATATTTTTTATGGTTAGATGTTTCCACTCTTCAAAAAATGGAGCTTTTAAAAGAGCTTCTTCTTTGTGGAGTGTATGTCCATTTCTTAATAAAACCAGCTTTCTTCCAATCATGATTGTGATTCCGAGAAGCGACGTAAAAAATAAAATTAAAAGAAAATACATATTTTTTTATTCTTATATTGAATAAACTTTTACTTCTTTAATTTTCGCTTTCGCTTTTTCCAAAAGCTTTCCGATTGTTTCATCCGCATTTTTTATGAATGCTTGATCCAGCAGAGTTTTTTCTTTGAAGTAAGCTGCTATTTTACTGTCCAGCATCTTTTTCTTTATTTCCGCCGGTTTATCTATGCCGGCAATTTCTTTTTCAAAAATTTCTCTTATTGTTTTTCTGGCGTCTGGAGTTATTTCGTCTGGTGAAATATATTCCGGTTTCATCGCAGTTACGTGCATGGCTACATCTTTTGCCAATTCCATATTGCCGCCTATTAAGCTTACAATAACTCCAATCTTGTTATTATGCACATAACTTCCTAAAACATCTCCTTTCACTTCATATGCATCGCCCAATTGAATATTTTCTCCGGTTTTCTGAATTATGGGATTTATCATCTCTTGAGCGCGACTTTTCATTTTTTCCACCCCGTTATCAAATGCTTCGCCCGCCAGTTTATCAAGCAAGTTCGAGAAATCTTCGTTTTTAGCTACGAAATCAGTTTCGCAATGTAAGGACACCAAAACCGCTTTTTTATCTGCTATTTTAATACAAACTCTTCCATCTTTGACTTCACGATTAATCTTTTTGAGCGCGATATCAGAACTGTTTTTTTTTAAAATAGCCAACGCCTTGTTCATATCACCTTCAGCTTCTTCAAGGGCGCGCTTACATTGCATTACCGAGATGCCCGTGTTGTCGCGGAGCTCTTTTATTTGCTCTGTGGTGATTTGAGTAGACATAAATATTTAAGATTTCTTCTCGGGTACGGAATTCTGACCCTCTTTGTAGGCGTTCTCAATAGCCATGGCAAAAAATTTAATGGACGGTATTCCAGTATCGTTCCCAATAATGGGATAATCAATACTTTTAATATTTGAGTCGGAATTTACCAAAGCAATCACCGGAATACCGGATTTTTTAGCTTCCGTTGCCGCAATGTGTTCACTGCGCGCGTCTATGACAAACAGCGCATCCGGAGCTTTTTTTAAACCAATCAATCCGGAGTAGTATCTAGTGAGCTTTTCCATTTTTTTTGCCATCACGACTCTTTCTTTTTTGGTGTATTTGTCAAGTCCGCCTCCGATGCTATCCTTGCGATAATTTTCAAGTTCGGTGATTCTCTTTTTTATTTCTGTAAAATTAGAGAGCGTTCCACCGATCCATCTTTCTATAACGTAGGGCATATTCAAAGATTCTGCTATGTTTTTGATTATTTCTTTAGCTTCAGGTTTTGTGCCGACAAAAAGAACAATCTTGCCCGAGGCTCCTAAGCTTTTTATGAATTCCACGGCTTCATCCAACATCACGCTTGTTTTTTCAAGATTGATTATATCCCCATTGTTTTTTGTAGCGTATATGTATGAAGAAACAGAAGGGTGTCTTCTGGTCTTGCTGTAGCCGTAATGGGCCCCGGCTT
>JBBUIX010000082.1:0-1955 GCA_038055115.1 Patescibacteria group bacterium | reverse complement strand
TAAAAACGGTCGACTGCATCCAGTATGTTTTCTAAAATTTCTCCTGTTTTTGATTTTGCGCGGTATGAAAAAAGCATTTTAAATTTTAAACTATTCGGAAACAACACGGAACACTTCTTCCAAAGTGGTCACGCCAAGCACCGCCTGAAAAACTCCGTCCTCAATTATTGTCATCATTCCTTCTTTTTTTGCTTGTGCCTCTACCTCATCCTGGGAATTGCCGCCGGTAATCATTTCCTTGATAGTGGATGTGACTTTCAATACTTCGTGTATGCCGATGCGACTTGAATATCCATCTTCAAATTCACTGCTCTTGACTGCCTTATAAAAAGGAATTTTATCCCAAGTATCATTGGCACCGATAATGTTTTCGGTTTTCAAAAATAGGAGTACGCGGTCCAAATCAACAATCTTCCTGAGATTTTTTATTTCAGCTGGCGACAAGAAATATTTTTCTTTATTCGGAGTAAGTCTGCGGACTAATCTTTGCGCAATTATTGTTTTAACGGTGGCAGTTATTAGAAAGGGTTCAACGCCCATATCAATCAGTCTCGGTATCGCGCCAGCTGCGGAATTGGTGTGAATCGTGGAGAGAACCAAATGTCCCGTGAGCGAAGCATTGACGGCCAGCCCCGCTGTTTCTCCGTCGCGAATCTCTCCCACCATTATTATGTCCGGGTCTTGGCGCAAGAGAGAACGAAGCCCGTTGGCAAACGATAAACCAATCTCGGGTTTAACTTGTGTTTGATTGACTCTCGACATTTGGTATTCAATCGGATCTTCTACGGTGGAAATATTGACTTCCGGCCTATTTAAAATATCAAGCATGGTGTAAAGTGTGGTCGTTTTTCCACTTCCGGTTGGACCGGTAGCCAGCACCATCCCCGTTTTGAGTTTTAATGAACTGTGTATTTGTTCCAAACTTTCACCGTGAAAACCGAGATTTTCCAGGGTAAATTCATGCGCATTTTCTTTTAAAATTCTGATAACTGTTTTTTCCCCGAAGAAAGTCGGCAGGGTAGAAACGCGAAAGGAAATTTTTTCTCCATTTTGCTCTACTTTAAACCGGCCGTCTTGGGGCAATCTTTTTTCATCCAGTTTCAAATTGGACAATACTTTAATACGAGCAGTTATGCCCGACCCGGCATTTTTATTCAGAACCATTGCATCATGCAGAATACCGTCTATCCGGTAACGCACCGTCAGTTCTTTTTCGCCCGGTTCAATGTGAATATCGGATGCATTTTGCAAAATTGCGTGGAAAATCAGAGAATCCACAATTTTCACCACTGGCAAACCTTCCGCCATTTCTTTCAGCTCCGTTTCGGATTTTTCGCCCTCTTCCTTGATAGGAATACTGAACGAATTGGATTCTTTCTGAATAATATCTTGAAACTCGGCTTTTAAACTTTGCCGATACTGCACCAGCACAGCCCGAATGGAAGAAGTATCAGTCAGTCTAGGCAAAATTTTTAATCCGGAACGTTTTTTAATAAAATCAATCACCGGCAAATCATCAACGTCCAGCATTGCTACTTCTAAACCTTTTTCACTTTTTTTATAAGCGACAATATTATAATTGCGCGCAATCGGTTCGGGAATGAGAGAAAGAACAGAAAAATCAATTTTCTGATTTTGATCGGTTAAGCTAATGAATGGTATACCTAAAACAAAGGCTTCTATTCGCCTTAAGTCGGTTTCAGATATTTTCCCATCGGAAAGCAAAATATTGCCGATTTTTTGTTTTTTAGTTTCAGCTTTTTGTAACGCACTTTCAAAATCAGTTTTGGATACGAGCCCCGATTCCAGAATTAATTTCTTTAACTGTTCTTCATTAATTTGCATTTACTATAAGTATAGCAAAAAGAACAAGTGATAGAAAGATTTTTAAATCTTAGAATTTAATTCTCTATAAACGTTGGTCTTATCCTCACTGTTACTGAAGCTGACCCATT
>JBBUIX010000081.1:0-4874 GCA_038055115.1 Patescibacteria group bacterium | reverse complement strand
ATCCAAATGGATCGGATTATGATATTGCCGGTGTTTTAGCGTATAATGGCAGAGTGCTCGGCCTTATGCCTCACCCGGAACGAGCGATGTTTTCCCATCAAAATCCAATGTGGCAAATGAATAAAAAAGTTCCCAAAGAGGGAGCAGGTTTGCAAATTTTTAAAAACGCAGTTAATTATTTCAAAAAATAAAAGATGAGTGAGTTAAAAGAAAAATGTGGAATCGTAGGCATATACGGTAAGGGGTTGCCCGTTTCTCGATTGGCGTTTTTTGCTTTGTTTGCATTGCAACACAGGGGACAAGAAGCATCGGGTATCACCACCAATGATGGAAAAAAATTTCGCACCCATAAAGGCGCAGGATTGGTATCTCAGGTTTATACGGAAAAAGATATTAAAAATTTGAAAGGATATTTAGGAATAGGGCACAATAGATATTCTACTTCAAAAGGGGGGGCTCTTAATCATGCTCAACCGGTTGTAAATAAAGAAGCTTCTTTTGCTTTGGCGCATAACGGCAATTTACCAAGCGTCAGAGCATTGGAAAATTTTCTGGCGTCAAAAAAAGCATTAAAAAAAAATCACAGCGACTCGGAGCTTATTGCCGATGCTATTGATTTTTATATAAAAAAGGGTGATGTTATTTCAAAAGCGGTTGAAAAAGTTTTTCCCTTGATTACCGGCGCTTTTTCTCTGGTAATGATGGATAAAAATACTTTAGTCGCCGTGCGCGATAGTTATGAAATGCGACCTCTGGCGCTTGGAAAAATTAAAAACGGCTATGTTGTCGCCTCGGAAACATGCGCCCTGGCCACAATCGGTGCGTCGTTTTTAAGAGAAGTAAAAGGGGGAGAAATGATTGTGATAAACAAGGGGGGAATGAGAAGCGTGCAATTGGCAAAAGCAAATCCAAAGCATGACATATTTGAATATGTTTATTTTTCTCGTCCCGATAGCGTACTTGATGGAAAATTAATTTATGAAGTTAGGAAAAATTTTGGGAAAATTTTAGCCCATGAATGTAAATTGAAAGTTGATATGGTAATACCCGTTCCTGATACCGCGATGCCTGTTGCTTTGGGATATGGAGAAGTATCTCATATTCCGATTGAGATAGCTTTAGTAAAGAATCGTTATGTACATCGGACTTTTATCGAACCAGATCAGAAATCGCGAGAGCATAGTGTGGCTCTTAAGCTTATACCTCTCAAAAAAGTACTTAGGGGTAAAAGTATCGCGGTAATTGATGATTCTATTGTCAGAGGAACAACCAGCAAGAAATTAGTGGAAGCATTATTCAAAGCTGGCGCTAAAGAGGTTCATTTTTTAGTTTCATCGCCTCCGGTTCGCTTTCCTGACTTTTATGGTATTGATACTCCAAAGCAGAAAGACTTAATTGCGTCAAATAAAACGGTTGAAGAGGTTCGTAAATTTCTTGGAGCTACCTCGCTCCACTATTTATCTCTTGGCGGCTTAATAAAATCTATTGGTCTGCCTAAAAACCATCTTTCTACCTCATTATTTACCGGTATTTATCCGATTGATTTAAAAGAACGCAAAAGTGAGGTCAATTACAATGTCCCCAAATCATAAAATTAGATTGGCAATCCTAATTTCTGACGCCGGCACTGGCACTAACCTTCAAGCCATAATTGACGGGGTTAATGCGGGTAAAATTAAAGCTGAAATTTGCGCGGTAATTTCCGACAAAGCCAATGCGCCGGGATTGGAACGCGCAAGAAAACATAATTTAAAAATTGAAATTTGTCCTGCCAAAGAAACCTTATTGCCGCTTTTGCAAAAACTAAACCTCGACTACATTTGTCTGGCCGGCTGGAAACAAATTATCTTGGACGAAATAATTCTCGCCTTTCCTGATAAAATTTTAAATCTGCATCCGGGATTGATTCCAGACACAGTTGATGGAGTTGTGAAAAATCCTGATGGCACAACCGCGCTCTGGAACAAAGGAATGATGACCACTAAAGCCATCAAAAATTTCTTGGACCAAAAAGCTACCTTTGCCGGCTCTTCCATTCATTTTTTAACCTTAGACTTTGATTTTGGCCCGATCTTAGGGAGAACTTTTGAAAAAATTGAAGCTCACGATAATATTGAATCTTTGTATTCAAGGCTAAAGAAAAAAGAAAATCAGCTATACACGGAAGTCTTAGAAAAATTAACTTTTGAGAGAGAAAATAAAAAAATTCTAATAATAGGAAACGGGGGCAGGGAACATGCGATCGGATGGAAAGTTGCGCAGTCATCACGAGTAAAACAAATTTTTTTTGCGCCGGGAAATGCGGGCACTGCGCAAATCGGCATTAATTTAGATATAAAAGCGACGAATATTGGAGAACTTATAGAATTTGCAAAAAAAGAAAAAATTGATTTGACTTTGGCTTTGCCTGACGATCCGCTGGCGCTTGGTATTGTGGATGAATTTCAAAAAGCAGATTTAAGAATTTGGGGACCGACGAAAAAAGCTGCGAAACTTGAATGGTCAAAAGCATTTTCAAAAGATTTTATGCGCCGGCATAATTTACCGACAGCTAAGTTTGAGATATTTAATGATTTTGAAAAAGCAAAAAATTATGTCGCCAAACAATCTTTTCCAATCGTTATAAAAGCAAGCGGTTTGGCGCTGGGAAAAGGCGTAATTATTTGCCGAATGCCGGAAGAAGCGAATGAAGCGCTTGAAAATATGCTCGTAAAAAAAAGTTTTGGCGATTCAGGCAACGAAGTGGTGATAGAAGAATTTTTAACCGGTCCCGAGATTTCTATTCACGCATTTACTGATGGAAAAAATTATTCTTTATTTCCTCCGTCTCAAGATCATAAAAAAATCGGAGAAAATGATACCGGCTTAAATACCGGCGGAATGGGTACGATTGCCCCGTTGTCTTTTGTTACAAACGAACTTTTGCAAAATATTGAAAAAAATATCGTCGCCCCGACTATTGAAAAAATGAGTGTTGATGGTAATTCTTTTTTAGGATTATTATATCCGGGACTTATACTCACCCAGAACGGCCCGAAAATTCTGGAATACAACGCGCGCTTTGGCGATCCGGAAACACAAACTTATATGCGATTATTGGATACAGATATTTTAGACATTTTTGACGCCTGTATTGACGGAAACTTGAATAAAATTGAAGTAAGATGGAAAAACTTATCAGCTTGCACGATAGTGCTCGCTTCAGGCGGCTACCCGGAAAATTACGAGAAAGGGAAAATAATTTCAGGAATGAAAGAAGCAGAACTAAATAAAGATATAATTATTTTTCACGCGGGAACAAAAATGGAAAACAATAATTTGGTTACCAATGGCGGGCGTGTGCTTGGAGTATCGGCTACAGGAAATACTTTAGAAAACGCGCTGGCTAAAGCGTATAAAGCCATAGAAAAAATTTCGTTTGAAGGAATGCAATACAGGAGGGATATTGGCAAAAAAGCACTTTCATTAAAAGAATAAAAATGATAATATAAAAATGTGAAAAATAACTCCAAAATAGGCATAATTATGGGCTCGGATTCTGATTTGGAAGTGATGGCAGAAGCGGCAAAAATTCTTGAGGAATTCGGCGTATCTTATGAAATTAAAGTGGCTTCTGCCCATCGCGCACCGGAATTGGTGCATAAATACGCTACAAATGCAAAACCTCGCGGACTCAAAGTGATTATTGCCGGCGCCGGAGGCGCAGCCCATTTGGCTGGAATCACAGCCGCGCTCACAACTATTCCAGTCATAGGTGTACCAGTAAAAACAAAAAATTTAGATGGACTTGACTCGCTTCTTTCCACGGTAAACATGCCTCCCGGAGTACCGGTGGCAACCGTAGGCATCAATGCCGGGAAAAACGCCGGATTGCTGGCTGTTCAAATACTAGCAATAAACAATAAAAGCTTGCAAGATAAATTGGTTGCTTATAAAGAAAAAATAAACAACGAGGTAAAAATCAAAGGGGAAAAACTTTCAAAAATTGGATATAAAAAATATCTAGAAAAATAAATTATGACCGATCTTTATACAAAATCAGGAGTAAATATTAAAAAAGGTAGCGAGGTTGTAAAAAGAATTAAGGGTTATATCGCTTCCACCCATACAAAAGCCGTATTAAAAAATATAGGCAGTTTTGGTGGGCTATATGAACTTACGGATATCATAAAAAATTATAAGAATCCTGTTCTGGTTCAGAGTATTGATGGAGTCGGCACCAAGCTCACCATCGCTAAAATGATGAAAAAATACGACACAGTTGGGGAAGACATAGTAAATCACTGTTGCAATGACATACTCGCCATGGGTGCTCGGCCTCTGACATTTTTGGATTATGTAGCCAATGAAAAACTTGAACCGAGAGTTGTGGAAAATATTGTCAAAGGTATGGCAAAAGCTTGTAAAGAAAATAATATAGCGCTAATTGGCGGAGAAACAGCTGAAATGCCGGGTGTCTATGTGAAAGGCGAGCATGATATTGCTGGATCTATCACCGGAATTGTGGAGAAAGATAAAATAATTACCGGAGAAAGAATAAAAAAGGAAGATATTGTTTTGGGTTTTCCATCAAGCGGACTTCACACCAACGGTTTTTCTCTGGCGCGCGCTTTGCTTTTTAAAAAAGCCAAACACACAGTTAAAACAAAAGGCGCATTATCGGATAAAACAGTGGGTGAAACTCTAATGAAGGTTCATATAAATTATTGTAAACCAATTTTTATGCTTCTAGACAATGGTATTGATATAAGAGGGATTGCGCATATCACAGGAGGTGGATTTATTGAAAATATTCCGCGAATACTTCCCAAAAACCTTGATGTAGAAATTCAAAAAGGTTCTTGGCCGATGCTGCCAATTTTTCCTTATATGCA
>JBBUIX010000080.1:0-7300 GCA_038055115.1 Patescibacteria group bacterium | reverse complement strand
GGGAAAACACTGGAAAGCGGTTCCGAATTTAATTTTTGGTGGATATTTAATAAGTCGGTGTTTATCGGTATAACACTTTTAAAACCCTCTTCTTGCTGGAAAAGCGCCGGTTTGATGTAGATAAGTTTTGATTCCAGCATTGATTTTATTTCACTTTCAATTTTAAAAAGATCCAAGTCGTTGTCCGCATAAATTGTGATGTAAATACCGACATCAAACATTTTTTCTTGCGCTTGTATCAGATTGTCGCGAAGCCCTTCCAGGTCCTGATAGGCGGTGTCCAGCATCGGGTCGCGCACCATCCCTTTGCTCTCGCGCACATTTATCTGGCTTTGCACCTCCGCCACTTTTTTCTGAAATTGTCGGAGCATCAGCGATGTATCTATCGGATGGATGAAGATTGAAATATCAAAGACTTTATCTAAATTGATTATCGGAGAAAACCAATTATCGGTCAAAAACCTTGGGTAAGATATTATAAAAAAAGTGCGGGCAATTTTTTCACCCAAATTTATTGATTTCGGCTCAATTTTTAAAGCCGATGGCGCAATAACGTCTTGAAGCTCCAGATTGGCTGATTCATAAATTTCTTCCGGCAAGACCGCCAAAGTGGAGGCCCGCGTTTCTCCTCCGGAAGATGTTTTTTGTTTTCCAAATAATTTTTTTAAAAATTCCATCATATTTTTATTCAAGCTTAATCTTTCCTTCTACCGCTCCCGGGTTGAAAACTTTATAAAATACCTCCACTACTTCTTCGGTGCCCAATTGGGCCGAGTTTATGCCGCAACGGACAAGACCCTGCTGAATGACAGACACCCTTTCTTCCAACTGAGATCTCTTTTCCTCAAAATCCACTTGCTTTGCCACTCGCGCCTCTTCCTTGTTCTTCCTGGAAAATATCTTCCCTAATATTCCGGAATCTGATTTTAAAACAGTGTGAGTATAAGGCACTACCACGAAAAAGCTCTTTGTCATTATGCTTACCGTCTCGGTAAAGTTTCTGATAAACTCTATATATTCTTTGGTTTGCAATTTAAGCAACGGCTCATTTTGCACCTTGATTCTGTTTTCCAAAAGCAGAAGATAAGGCCTGATATCCAGCCTTCTGGATTGGACCGATATTTGGATGGGAAAATCCAAAGTATTGAGAAAATTTTGGAATTGCAGGATAGTTGCTTTTTGCTCATCAGCTGATTTCAAAGACAAGTTGACTGAATTGGCGAGTACGATGGCTCGGAGCTCGCCGTTTTTTAGTACGACTATCCCATCGCGTACTTCCTTAATCGGTATAAATTCTTGTGTTGCTTTTGCATTTAAAGCCATAATTTTATTTTTACTTTATAACTGATTTTCCTTCTGCTTGCTTAAATCCAACACATCCAAACTCCAAGCCAAATCCCGCAACCTGCTTCCGCTTAATTTTAATCCACTTTCGGACATCATTTTGATTTTTTCCGCATCGCTTGAGATGGATTGCTGTTTGATATTATTTTTATTTTTTTCCATGCGCTTTTTCCAAATATAAAGTTTATTTTGAGTGAAATATTTGAATCCCGCTTCAAGCATGCTGATAAAAGGTTTATTGTTCGGACGATAAAAAGTAAGCATTAAAGAAAATCCGGCGATAATTAAAATCGGGATAATTCCCATGATAAGACCTAATAATTTATAGAGTACAAAACACAAGCCCGCTCCTCCAACCAAATAAGCAAACTCCCTAAAAGTGAAGGGGCCGAAAATCTTATCTTCTATGTCTAAAAATTGTGGAACTTTGAATTGCATGTTGTTTTATTATTCCGGTGGCAAACGATACGGGTCTTCTTTGGGAGGATAAGAGGCGAGAGGAGTTTTGGTAATATTTTCCAAAGAATGTTCTGTTTCCACTATCGGAGTTCTTAAGGGGCCGGATAATTTTTGCGCTGACATTGGGGGTGTTTCCGCCCCGCTTTGTGTCGAGGCAGGCTTTTCTTGTTTTTCACCCTCTTTTAGTTCTGGGATAGTTAAATCCGGTTCAATAATTTTGATACCGGCAGAATTCAATACTTGCATATCGTTTTTTTTCTCCTTTTCGGCTCCGGGCGATATAGGTTTTGTGAAAGCATTTTGAATAGGCGTTTGGGTTGTTGGAGTTTTCTTTGCAAATATTTTTTTTCGCTCGGTGCTTTTTATCATTTCTTCTTTTATTTTTGCAAAGACCAGCTCATTCATTTCATTAACCAGCTCGTTTGCCTGAGCCCTGCTAATCTTCATCCGATTTTCCAATTCTTTCGGGTAGTCTTTGGGGTTTAAGAGCCCGCAAAGCACTAATTCTGTTTCCAGCTCCAAGTTTCCCAATTGCTCAAAACTGTATCCTTTTCTCTCTCTCATTCCCAAAATAATCGCCTTCCAATCAACCGCGTTAATGGCATTCAACGTTTCGTCTAGCAACTGAGCTTTTGCTTTTTCTATTTTTATTTGTAATAAGTCTATTGTATCGTTCATATTATTAATTATATGGTAAATTTACTTTTTATGTCGTCCATTTTCCCTGGTTTAATTGGTATATTTGTTTTTTCTTTCCCCATGTTCGGGGCGTCGGGAGCTGGGACTTCGACTCCTTCAAGTATCGGAGTCATGAAACTGGAATAATTTCCACCGGACAGAATAAAACTAAGTGTCTGTTCCGGATTTGAATTTTTAGTCTTTCCGCTTTTTTTAATATTCTCTATAAGAATATCATTAATTGGAGTGAATATTTTCTGTATCACTTCTTCGGTTATTTTATTTGCTTCGTTTTTACTGGTGCCCACTTCATTTTCAATACTTTGCGCGTAATATTCTGGGTCAGTGAGACCAATTAATACCAAAAGAGTTTGTACTTGTAAATCATTTATTTCAACCTCACTAAGCAAATATTTTTTACCGATTTCTTCTACAATTTGTTCCCAACCAGAAGCATTAATCACTGTTTGATTTTCTTTAGACAACCTTGCTATTTCCCTTTTTATTATTAATTTTAATTTTTCTGTCATAAAAAAATTATGTTCTTGTTCCACTTTCTAATTTTGTTTCCATCACTATATCATGAGCAGCTTCTCGAGATGCAGACTTGGTGTATGTTCCTCCACTAAATACAAAGCCCTTTGCTCGCGACCAACCAGTCTGTTCTGTTTCAGCGTATTGTCTGTTTCTTCTCACATTCTCTGTTTTTATTGCTTGAGCTTGAGCTCTTTTCTGTCCTTCTAAGGCTTCAATGTCGGTACCAGTTCCTGTTTCGATCGTAGATACCCCAGCACTATTTGTAAGCATGTAATTTCTTCCCCCTCGGAAATCTTTTTTATTTTCTTTTGCAAAATCTAAGTCACCATTTGCTGTTGTTAAGGCTGCTCTTGCGGCTCCCTCTCCAGTAGTACCCTTAGCCGCATTGAACTTTTTCTCTGCATCGTTTACTTCCTGTCTTTTCTTTTCAATCACTTTATCAAGTGTTTCAATTACTTGTGCGTTTTCACCCAATAGACCCTGTAGATCCATTTCTGTTTGGTGCAATGCTTGTGTTAGTGGTTCGTCTTCTCCCACTTGAAGTTCTTTTGCTCTCTTCTGTCTCTTTTCTACTTGTTCTTTCTTTCTTTCCGTAAATCCGCCCTTTTGCGCTTCACCGAGATGCATACCGGTTGCTCCTGCTAAATCTTTACCAGCAATTTTTACTCCACGAACATCAAAACTTCCAGTGCCCACGGCTTTCGCTCCGCTTCTAATTAATGTTGAACCAAATTTTCCTTCACGTTCCCTTCTCTTTGCCCATTCAGATTCCGCAATAGCAGCGCCAGCTCTCCCGACAGTTGCTCGGCCAGCAATTGCTGCTCCGCCCACCGTTGCCCCTAGAGCCACCCCGCCTACCACCTTCAAGCCCTTCATTAATGCTTCTCCCAAAGCCCCGGATCCTTTTTTAGCGAAACTAGTCGCTTTCAAAAGAAGAATTAAAAGTACCAAGGCAGATATAACAATGAACAGCATTATTTCCATCCAAGTTTGCGGATTGGTTGTTCCTGTCGCATTTCCTCGTGCAATATTATCAAACATTTTTGCTCGTACTATCAAAAATATAACATACATAAAGAACATAAAAATCGGCGCCATAAATGCCACTGTGAGTAAGCGTTTAAACCAAGCATCCCAACCTACATACTCAATCCCGCTTAGTTTTGGCACAGATGAAGACATAAAAGCAAAAGGAGAAAAAATAATTAAAATCCAAAGCTCAATCAATCGGGAAAGGAAGCTTATAGATGCTATAAAAAATGCGTAAGCGGCAAAAAGCATAATTAACCCGGAAACAACAATAATCCCCATTACCAATGAAGCCGGTACCTGTGGCGCGTTAGATCCGAATAAAAATCCTACCAACTTAGCTCCCAGGTATAACGGACCAACAATTACTGCCGCCATAGGGGAGAAAGACGCCACCACCGGCTGTTTTGCTTTTTCAAAAAATTCTCGGGATAACAATTTACTGGGATTAAAAGCAGACGTAAAACCGCCGGAGATATCTTTTTCTCCTAGATTTGTTGCCGGTATATAGGCTCTGGGCTGTCCATCTACCGATGTCTCAACATTAATTTTATTGTAAAAAACCAATGCCAATATATTTGAAGAATCAATAACTACTTCCGTAAAAAACATGCTGAAGTTTATAAGCAGAGCGGTGATTATAACTTTCGCTATCATTTTTTTAACATTCGCTCCACCGAGTCCCAGAATTATTTGGATGGCAATATAGAGAAGAATAAGGATGAAGAAAATATTAGAAAGGTCGCGAACAACCGCCCAAGCGCTGGGGATAAAAGTTGACCCGGAATACATCTTACTGCTTAACGTAAGAGCTACCATGGCATTGAAAAGCATTCCTGACAGATAAAGCAATAAAGACGTAATGGGAATAAAAATATAATAAAGTAGATTTGTTAAACATCCTTCTACGGTAAAACTAGTGGGAGTGCAGACCGGAAGATTGTTTGCAAGTTGGTTTGTATCTTCCGGTACCGCCGGTATTGCTGCCGAGTTGGCTGCTATTGCTGCTACTGTTGCTGGTGATGGAGCTTGCGCATGCGCCTTTCCTACTGGACTAAAAAGTCCGACCAGTGCAATGAATATTATTATGTATGGTAAAAATTTTCGCATTTTTTAATACAGAGAAGTTGGGGACCCAACAGGAGTTGGGGCAGGTATAGATATAGGTTCAGTTGTTACCGGTGGATTTGCAGTCCATATTCCGCTTGCATTATCACACTCAATTTCTGTTGTTATAGATGGTAATGGTATACCACTACTACTATTACAAGTTCCCGATTCTACAGGAGGTGGTGGCAATGGCGTTGGGTCCCATATTCCTCCTACTAAGTCACAAGAGTTTTGTGTTGTATTGGTGGTTCCTCCATCAGTAGTACAAGCTCCTATCACTGGAGGAGTGGTCGGTGTTGGATCCCATATTCCCTCTACCGCATCGCAATCAGTTTTTGTTGTTTTACTAGCGCCACCGTCAGCTAGAGTACAAGTCCCAATTGGTGGCGGTGTTATTATTGAAGTTGTTAAAGTCCACGTCCCTCCTAATGAAATACAATCATTTTTTGTTTTTAAGCTAGGCATTGGCGTGCTATCGGTGCCTCCTACAGAACAAGTTCCTGGACGTGTGTCTGTAGACGATGATGTGTTGTCGGTGTTTAAACTAGAACCAGTCAAACCTCCCGTAACTTTGTCAAAGAATTTATTTAAAAGAGTATCTAAAATAGCAGAGATGCTGCCACCCACCGCCGCCCCCAATTCAGTTTTTCTAAAACTCGAGCTCACTGCAGTCATTATCTGATTTCCCACCACTGAGCCAGGAGTAGTAGCCACTAAACCGCTTGTTCCATCTGCTTTTAGGCAAGTGTTTGCTTTATTCCATGCAGCCTTGGCTGCATCTTTAGCTTCAGACCATCTTAAAGATGTTCTGTAGTCTGGTTCATCTGCTGGTGTGCCTGCTGGCGGGTAAGGGTGAGATTTTTCATATGCGGCATCATCCCATTGCGGTCTTAAAAATTCGTTTGTGCCGTTATTGTATGCGGGATTTATTGTCGTTGGACAAACTTTCGGAGACAAAAAACCCATTCCTTGGCTTAGGGTTGTTTGCACTTTCTGCGCGGCGTTCTGAGTCGTGCCCTGGAGTTTTCTGGCAAGCTGTTCGGTCGCCAGCATTTGAAAACCGAGATAATTATTTTGCGGATATTGCGTGTTGATTAAAAATCCATTCCATCCACCGGTGTTAAAATTATTTTGATAATTGTTTAACAAAGCGGGATCGTTGATAACGGCGCTCAAGCTGTATTGGGCATTTTGTTCAAATGTTCTTTTATAACTATCTACTGTATTTAAAATGAACTGCTTACCGAAAGGAAATTTGTTCGGATCGTAGCCAACCATACTTGTCAAGGTTTTGATTTCGGATTTCGCTATATCCTTGAAGAAAGACTCGGGATTTTGCAAGAAAAGCGGGTTTCCATGGAAACCGGAATTAATCCACTTCACAGTATCTTGGGTCATTTGCGCCAATAATCTCTTGGCGAAAGTTCTAGCAATTTCTTTCAGAGCCTCTTGTGCGATGTCTTTAAAGTGGAGACCTGTATTTACTGCAGTCGAACTTGAGGTTGTTGCGGAAAATATTGATGTTATTTTTGTCCACAAACCCGTTCCCGCAACCTCAACCACTGGCAATGCATATGCTTGTACCGGTTTTGATTGAGAAAATAAAACAGCAGGCACTAATATCACTATAATTAAAATAGAAGAGATGAATTTTGCCATTTTATTTTTTGTTGTCATTTTTAGTCTTCTTATTTTTATCTCTCTTATTATATAATTTTTCTTTTAATTGTTCAATTTTTTGCTAATTGCATTTGCGAGGTTATCAACAATCGATTCCAGCGCGATAGCGTTTTGACCATATTTACTTATTCCACCCAACGCTACAATAATATCAGTATCATAGAGTTTTATATCATTTAAATTTTCTTCTAATCTTTGAAGTCCGTTTATAAGATCTAAGTGCAGAAGGGCAAGAGATTGCGGTACTTCTGTCTTTTTCATTCCGTCTATAGAATTACTTATTTGTTTTATGATTGGATTAAGTCCGGATAACGCGCTCACGTCAACATCATTTTCATCTGGCGCAAATTTTTGCAATACATCGATAACGGTATATTTTGTTGAAATTTTTTGGTAAATATTATCTAAGGTGTCGCTGTATTTTTTAATGGCTTGAAAACTATTATCAGTTGATATTTTAAGA
>JBBUIX010000079.1:0-10831 GCA_038055115.1 Patescibacteria group bacterium | reverse complement strand
CAGTGCCCCGACAAGTCCGAACACGAGCCCAGTGCCCCGACAACTCTTCTCGATGGCCCGAACTATGTTATAATTTATATAATTAAAATTATTTTTATCTGTGGCGGGTGATCGCACTCACATAGGCACATATGTTGGAGTTTCGCCACCACCCGCCTCAAATGAAAATAATTTCTAACCCCGCCATCGGCGGGGTTTTGTTTTTTATTTTTTTTTAAATTATCCCGCCCTTGGCGGGATCCTCAATTTTTTAAATTTTTTTCAAAAATAAAAAATTGGGAGTTATCCACAGTTTTGATAGAAAAGCATTGTATTATGTTTTGATATGCGAGATAATTAAAACAGTTCGAAGCAATAAATATTTTGGTCGTTTTATTGCAAACTAAAGTTTAAAAATTAATTTACAAAAATATGGCAAAGAAGAAGAAGGCAGCAAAGAAAGGAAAAAAGCGAGCATAGTTTTTCCTTACTTTCAAAAAACTTCCGTCGAAAGTCGGAAGTTTTTTCTTTTTATGCTAATATATATTTATGAGTTTATTTAGTAAAATGTTCGGCGATGAAAGTTCCAAATTTATCGGAAATACAGGGCCGATAGTGGACAAAATCAATGCTTTAGAAGTGAATATTTTAAAGTTGGCGGATGAGGATTTTCCAAAGAAAACATTGGAATTTAAAGACAGATTAGTTAAAGGCGAAAGCCTGGACTCTATATTGCCCGAGGCCTTTGCCTTGGTGCGGGAGGCAGCCAAAAGAAACTTAAAAGAAAGGCATTATGATGTTCAGTTGATTGGGGGAGTAGCGTTGCATGAAGGCAAGATTGCCGAGATGAAAACTGGCGAAGGTAAAACCCTGGTAGCCACCTTACCGCTTTTTCTCAATGCGCTTATGGGCCAAGGTGCACACCTGATAACGGTGAATGATTATCTGGCACGTCGCGATGCGGTCTTGATGGGCCAAGTTTATAATTTTTTGGGATTAACTGTCGGTGTTATTAATTCAAATAATGTTTCTTATTTATATGACGCGATACACAAAGAAGAGGACCAAGAACGAGATCAGGTTGGAGAATTTAAAATTGTCTATGATTTTTTAAAACCATGTTCTCGCAAGGAAGCGTATGCTGCGGATATAACTTACGGCACAAATCATGAATATGGTTTTGATTATTTACGGGACAATTTAGCCACGAGAATGGATGACCTCGTGCAAAGGGGGCATTATTTTGCAATTGTTGACGAAGTGGACTCCATTTTAATAGATGAAGCGCGCACTCCGCTGATTATTTCTTCCCAATCCGGCGACTCGGAAGATTTTTATATCAAATTTTATCAAATTGCCAAACAATTGAAACGTGATACGGATTATGAAGTGGATGAAAAATTAAAAGCAATATCTTTGACTGACGTCGGTATTACTAAAGCGGAAAAACTTCTCGGAGTGGAAAATATTTATACGGAGAAAGGCATTAAATATGTGCATCATTTGGAAACAGCGGTAAAAGCGCAAGCCATTTTTGAACGCGATAAAGATTATGTCGTGAAAGAGGGCGAAGTTGTCATTGTTGACCCTTTTACCGGGCGTCTTCAGCCGGGTCGGCGCTGGTCGGAAGGAATTCATCAAGCGATTGAGGCGAAAGAAGGCGTGAAAATCGAAAAAGAAACTCGCTCGTCCGGTTCGATTACTTTCCAAAATTATTTTAGATTTTACAAAAAACTCTCCGGCATGACCGGCACGGCAGCGACTTCCGCCGAAGAATTTTTGAAAGTTTACGGACTGGATGTGATAGTAATTCCCACCAATCGTCCCGTTGTTCGCATGGACCATTCAGATTTAATTTTTCAAACGGAAAAAGGAAAATTTCAAGCTATCGCCAAAAAAGTGAAAGAATTAAATATGAAAGGCCAACCGGTTTTGATCGGTACTATTTCAATCGAGAAAAATGAACTTCTCTCTGTTTATTTGAAGCAAGAAGGCGTGTCGCATGTTATTTTAAATGCGAAGAATCACGAGAAAGAAGGAGAAATAATCGCGCAAGCCGGCCGGCGCAGTGCCGTGACCATTGCCACAAACATGGCTGGTCGCGGAATAGATATCAAGCTCGGAGGCAATCCTATTGTAAAAGAAGAATATGAATTTGTAAAAAATTCCGGCGGACTTTTTGTTTTGGGTACGGAGCGGCACGAGGCGAGGAGGATAGATAATCAGCTGCGCGGCCGTTCCGGCCGGCAAGGAGATCCGGGCGCGACGCAATTTTACGTTTCGCTGGAAGATGATTTGATGCGCGTGTTCGGTTCGGAAAGAATTAAAACAATGATGGGGCGTTTTGGTATACCGGAAGATATGCCGATTGAAAACCGTTTTATCAATAGAACCCTGGAAGGGGCGCAAGCAAAAATTGAAGGGTTTCATTTTGATGCCAGAAAGCAGACTCTGGAATACGATGATGTGATGAATCATCAGCGCAAAATAATTTATGAAAGGCGCCAAAAAATGATGCGAGCCCAAAAAGAAGAAGTAGAAAAATTACTTGAGCAAATTTTGGAAAATAGGGAGGAAAAGGAAAAACTGGAAAAAATAATTGACGAAAAAAGAAAAAAATTGGGAGAAGAAGCATTTCTGGAAACCGTTCGCCGCATAGCTCTTTATACTACCGACAGCCTTTGGATGGAGCATCTGGAGGCAATGGATTATTTACGTTCATCGGTAAACTTGCGAGCTTATGGTCAAAGAGAGCCGATTGTGGAATATAAAAAAGACGGGTTGGCAATGTTTAAAGAAATGGAAGAAGCGTTCAAAGAACAAGTTCTGTCGCTTATTCAGACTATAAATACCGAAATTAGGCCTAAAATAGAAGCTGAAGAACCAAAACAAACTTTAGTAGTTAGCCATAACGAGCCAAAAGAGTTTTCAGATACAAAAAAAGAAGTGGGCCGAAATGACCCTTGTCCTTGTGGAAGCGGAAAGAAATATAAAAAGTGCCATGGGAAATAAAATATATGCCGGTTAAAAAAATAACAAACTGGATTCGCGACTACTTCTATCTTGCAAAAGGCCACTCTTTTATGTTCCATAAGCCACCTCAGCATTATTTAGGTCATATTTTAAAAAACAAGTCGCCAATAATTCTTATACCGGGCGCAACTACGAAATGGCAGTTCCTAAAAGCAATTGCTGATCCAATTTCTCTAAAAGGCCATCCCGTTTATGTGGTAGAAAAGCTTGGTTATAATATAAGAGCAGTTGATCATTCCGCCAGATTAGTTCGCGAACTGATTGATGAAAAAAATTTGCGCAATGTAATTATTATCGCGCACAGCAAAGGTGGTCTAATCGCCAAGCATTTGCTTGCTTATGACAATCAAGATGGCCGAGTAGTAAAAGTAATTGCCATTGCCACGCCATTTCTGGGAAGTCATGCTGCAAAATTTATACCCGGCAAAGCGGCCAGAGAACTTCGTCCTGAGGGCGAAATGATAAAAAAACTACATTCCCAAAATAGTATAAACCATAAAATAGTTTCGGTTTTTGGAGAATTTGATAATCATGTTTGGCCAACGGAGAGTTGCAGATTAAAAGGGGCAAAAAATATCCAAGTAGATGTTTGGGGTCACCATAAAATTTTATTTAATAAACATGTTCACGACCTTGTTCTGGATGAAATTGAAAAAGTATAAGAGATAAAAAATGCCATGGGAAATAAATTTAATGTATAATGGCCGATATGGAACCACTGGCTTTAAGAATTAGGCCTAAAAATCTAAAGGAATTTGTTGGGCAAGAACATTTGACCGGCGAAGGCAAGCCCATTTCCATTGCAATCAATAAAAAGCACCTTTTTTCCTTTATTTTTTGGGGTCCGCCGGGGGTCGGGAAAACGACCTTGGCTAAAATTTATGCCCAGGCATTGAATGCCGACTATCATGAACTTTCGGCGGTCTCGGCAGGAAAGGAAGATATTCGTAAAATAATTGAATCGGAAGGCACTTTATTGGGTCCTAAAATTCTTTTTCTTGATGAAATACACAGATTTAATAAAGCTCAGCAGGATTTTCTTCTGCCGTATGTGGAAAATGGCCGGCTTACTCTAATCGGAGCGACAACCGAAAATCCGAGCTTTGAAGTGATTCCGGCTCTGCTTTCCCGCTCGCGAGTTTTTATCATGAACGAACTTTCTGACGAAGAAATCAAGAAAATTATCAAGCGCACTGGCTGTAAAATAAAAAAAGACGCTCTCAATTGGCTTATTTCAATGTCCGGAGGGGATGCCCGGCAGGCGATTGCCATGGTTGAAAATACTATTTCTCTCTACAAAGATATTACGGTTGATAATTTAAAAAATACTCTACAGTCAAAATTTTTGCGTCACGATAAAAAAAGCGAAGAACATTATAACACCATCAGCGCTTTTATAAAAAGCATGCGTGCTTCGCAACCGGACGCAGCTTTGTATTACTTGGGAAGAATGTTGGAAGCAGGAGAAGATCCGAAATTTATTGCCCGCCGAATGGTAGTTTTTGCCAGTGAAGATATCGGACTGGCTCAGCCAACAGCTCTAGTAGTAGCCAATGCGGTATTCCAGGCAGTGGATACAATTGGGATGCCGGAGTGCGGAGAAAATCTTGCGCATGGAGTGGCCTATCTGGCGCAAGCCAAAAAAGATCGGAGCGCTTATAACGCTTATCTGCTGGCGATGGAAGATGCGAAAAAATATGGTAATCTACCGATACCGCTCAGTATCCGAAATGCTCCGACGAAATTAATGAAAGATCTGGGTTATGGAAAAGATTACGAAAAATATACGACGAAAGATTTAATGCCGGAAAAATTAAAAAATAAAAAATATCTTAAGAAATAAAATGAAAAATCTGATTAAAAAGCTAAAAACAATATGGTGGAGAATTAAGTCGCTTGGGGCGATGTATTATTACGGCAATCCATCTTCAAAATTGAAAATTATAGGAGTGACCGGTACCAACGGCAAAACAACGACAGTTACACTTCTTTATAAAATTGCAACAGAACTCGGATACAAGGCAGGGCTTATTGGTACAGTAGAAAATATTATTGCGGGTGAGAAAAGGGGAGCTACGCATACCACACCTGATTCAATTTCTCTAACTAAGCTTCTTTATGAAATGGCAGAAAAAGGTTGTAAATATGTTTTTATGGAGGTAAGTTCTCATGCGCTTGATCAAAATCGCGTCGCGGGAGTGGCTTTTGTCGGCGGAATTTTTACGAACTTGACGCACGACCATTTGGATTATCATAAAAATTTTGAGAATTATTTTGAAGCTAAAAAGAAATTTTTCAAAATGCTTCCAGCGAGCGCTTTTGCTTTAACAAATACTGATAATGAATACGGATTAAAGATGTTGGAAGGAATCAAAGCTGAAAAATACACGTATGGTTTCAAAAATAAAGCGGATTTTGATGAAAAATTGGAGACAAAATTAATAGGAGATTTTAATATGTATAATGCGCTTGCCGTGTATGCCGCTCTCGTGCTTCTCGGTATGGATAAGGAGAAAGTAAAAGAATTAATGAAAAATGTTGAACCTCCGGCTGGAAGATTTCAGTATTTTAATTTACCGAGTGGAGTATTAGTGATAGTG
This sequence comes from Patescibacteria group bacterium, assembly GCA_038055115.1. Lineage (GTDB taxonomy): Bacteria > Patescibacteriota > Minisyncoccia > Phycocordibacterales > UBA9973 > UBA9973. Next base: position 5,219 of record JBBUIX010000079.1, on the reverse strand, counting down.
GATTACGCACACACTCCTGACGCGCTAGAGAATGTTTTAAAAACCACACAAAATTTAAGAAAAGAGGGTACTAAAATAATTTCTATCTTCGGTTGTGGCGGCGACCGTGATTCTGTAAAACGCAAAATCATGGGTAAAATCGGAGCCACGCTTTCCGATATTGCCATTTTCACTTCGGACAATCCGAGAAGCGAAGACCCGGATAAGATTATTGAGCAGATGAAAACAGAATTATCGGCTGATGATTTGAAGAAAGTAAAAACAATATCAAATAGGCATGAAGCAATTCTGGAAGGAGTAAAACTGGCGCAAAAGGGAGATATTATACTTTGCGCCGGCAAAGGACATGAAGACTATCAGGAGATCAAAGGCGTTCGGCATCACTTCAATGACATGGAGGAATTTAAGAAAATATTTATTTCTTAGGAAACATTTTTTCCATTAATTTTGGAACCGAAACAGTCAGTCCCAACAATGATCCGGAAGAAACTAAAACAACAATATCATCTTTTTTTACAATTTTTTTCAAAAGAGCCAAAGCCTCCTTTTCGTTTTGTATCCCGTATGCATTAGTATTTTTTCTCTTTACTTCTTTTATAATTTCAGAAAAAGTCATTTGGTTGTGAGTTTTCGCGCCATGTTCTGGCGGAGGAAGTATTATAACCTTGGAACTGGTATTAAAAATATCTTCATACCATTTTTTAGTTTCCATATTTCTCCAGCTAAAGGTATGCGGTTCAAATATCGTAATCAGGTTTTTATTCGGAAAATGCAGTTTCAGTGCATCAAAAACCGATTTGGCTTTAGAATAAGAAGATCCAAATCCTTCATAAACCAAAACGGAAGATTTTCTTGTTTTTAAGTCAATCCGTCCGGATATGCCTTTAAAAATTTTAATTGATTTTTGCAGTTCCTTTGGTGTTACTAATTTTCTTTCCAAAAGAAATGCTCCAACTCCAACGATATTTTCAATATTATGATTTCCCAATAAGATTGTTTCCAAATTAATTATTTTATTTTTATTTTTAAATAAATCAAAAGAAGTTTTTTCTCCATATGTTATATTTTCCGGATGCCAGATTGATTTTTTATCAAATCCGTAATTTACTATTTTACACTTGGCATTTTTTATTACTTTGTTGATATTTTTTCCTTCTTTAGACACAACTAAAATACCGTCTTTGGGCAATAATGAAATAAGTTCTTTATACGGTTTAATGTAATCTTTTTCAGTCGGAAAAACATTTATATGGTCATGTTCAGCTGAAATTAGAATTAAGTTTTTCGGGCGTAAATGCAAGAATTTGGATCTTTGGTCCCAATTTGAAGAAGGATATTCGTCGCCTTCAAAAATAAAATGCTTGCTTTTTCCCAGTTTTGCATTTGTTTTGAAACCAAAAGGGGCTGCCCCGATGAAATATGAGGGATTTTTTTTAGAGCTTTCCAAACACCAAGCTAAAAGGGAAGTCATTGTTGATTTCCCGAAACTTCCAGCTACTACCGTGTTTTCGGTCTTTTCCGCCAATTTTCCCAATATTTCCGGCAAAGATTGTATTCGGATTCCGGATTTAAAAGCGGCTTTTACCTCCTCATTTTCTTCAGGTGTAAGTTTTGCGTGTTTTCCTATTATTATTAAATCAGCATCTTTTTGAATATTAAAGGGAGAGTAGCTGGATGTAAATTTTATACCATTTTTTTTAAGCAGATCGGCTATCGGATTGTAAAAACCCTCGTCAGACCCGCTTATAATAAAACCTTTTTGTTTTAGCATAAAAGCCAAAGCCGACATGCCTTTTCCGCAAATACCTATTAAATGTACTTTTTTATTTTTTTTCATTTGATTTAGCAAAATCATGCTGGGCATATTTTCTGATACTGCCGACAAAATAACTTCCCAATAATGTTTCCTTCATTGGAACTAAAAGCTCGCCAAATTTTAAACTTGAATCCGGTGAAAATTTTTCTCCAAGTATTATATCAATTGGATAGAGATCGATTTGTGCGGGAAAGACTCCGGTCGTTAAATTTGCTGTTGGTATTTTCCCCACGCTATATTCTTTCATAAACCCAAGACCAGAAAGTTTTTTCTGATAAATAGGCAGATATTCTACTTGGGCAAACGATCCAAAACATTTAAATTGATTCAAAAAAGCCAGAGTTAAAAATCCCGTTATTAATGCGGGGCACAATCTGCCACTTTCAAGTTCTTGGGTTAATATTTTTTTATCTTCAAGCAAAATTTCTTTGTTTTTATTTATTAATTTTCCTTCAACTAATGTATAACTTTCCATTGTGTCGTATTTTCCTTGTTTGCCGGAGGAATAAAACATTATTTCATTCGGAAAAGCTTTTATAAATTCTTTTTGTGTTTTTGTATCAAAAAATATTTTATAAAAAATATGTTTCTTGTTTTTTAGTACCTCTAATAGATAATTTGTTACAACTTCATTTATATCTATAAAAATTAGATTTTTTTTATTTAAAATTTTACTTTCTATATTTTGGCATCCCAATAACGCCCATTTTGTATAAGAACCGCCCAATTTCGGACACGGAAGAATTTTTTTTATTTTTTTCGATAGCTTATCAAAAGATTCGATAAGTTTTTCTGGAATAATGCTCCTATAAACCATCGCATCTTGCATGTTTGCCGGAAATAAATTTATGGAGTCTTTTTTCTTATTTATTCTTCCCGGTCTTGATTTATTTGAAAATGGTATGCCTGAAAACATTGCGACTATGTAAAAATCTTTCATATTTACACCCAATGAACCCAGCCAATTAATACATAGCATTCGCGGACTTTCTGACATGCCTAAATGCGGTCCGGTCTGAAGGACTCTCCTTTTCTTTATGGAATTTAATACATCTGTCTTTCTAGGGTCTTTTATCTCTAATCTTTCTAGTTCTTTAGAAAATGCCGATAAAAGCTCTTTTTCAATAGGTCTTGCCGGTTTCCAATTATTTAATTCTTTGGAGTACGAAAGGGAAGTCTTTTGCCAATTTTTATTGATTTCACCGGCGAGGCGCATTTTCCCCTTATTTTTCAAGGCTAAAACTATGCCTTTTATATTATTTTGGAGCTCTTTCATTGTTTTATTATATTACTTTTCTGACATTATGCCTAGATTTGACATATCTTAGATGTGTTTCATAACTATTGACTTTTAAATCCAGATATGCTAAGATATAGGTGTACCTCTTTTGAAAGGTCATTAAGGCTTGTTAAATAAGGTACTTTTGTCAAAGCCGAAGTAGACAGTATGGACGTTGGCGGAGCACATACCGCTCAAATATGAAAAAAAACAATCTAATACGTTTTGCCCAGTCTCTGGTGCTTTTACCTGTTATGACTATGTCGCTTTCACTCGGAAGCATTCATAATATAGAGACTTCACGAAATGCATTAGTTCAAAAAGTTAATATTGAAGCCGGTGGAACATTCGCTCTTAACCAAGCTATTGATCCAAAGGCAGGCTTGAATACCCAAATTTTGAAAGCCAGAGCGGAAGCTATTGATGCTTATTTTGCCGAGCGCAATATGCCACTTGCAGGTACGGGTATGAAAATGGCAAAAGAAGCGGATACCAATGACATTGATTGGCGTCTATTGCCGGCTATTGCCGTGCGGGAATCAACGGGTGGTAAGTTTGACTGTAAAAAAGTGGAAAATAATCCTTTTGGCTGGGGTTCTTGTAAAATTAGTTTTAATTCTACTGAAGAGGCGATTGAGACCGTGGCTAGAAATCTGGGCGGGAATAATCCAAATACCTCTCACCATTACGATAATAAAACCATTAAGCAAATTCTACGCGCCTACAATCCTCCTTCTATTGTTCCGCGTTACGCCGAGCAAGTGATGGCAATCATGAATGCCATCGGGGACACGGAGATTATTCCAGGTATATCAACGTCATCTTCTGATCTTTCGGTTCAAAAAGCGTAATTTGGAAATTATAATTCTTGCCGAGTTCTAATTTCTCGCGAAGTTTCATCTCCGAAGGGAAAGTTGAGTTGTGTACCAGTCCAGCCACGCCCTCTTTGATGGACACAAGCGCGCCGTGCTTGTTGTATTTAATGACCACTCCTTTGATAATATCTCCCTTCTTTAACTTTCCTTCAAATTCTTTCCAAGGGTTTTCTTTGAGAGCTTTGATGGAAAGAGATATTTTACCGTCTTTTATTTCAATCACTTTGGCTTTTACTTTGTCTCCCACCTTAAACATATTGCGCGGATCTTCTACCAATCCCCAATCAAGTTCGGAAATATGCACCAATCCTTCCAATCCCTCTTCTAATTTCAAGAACACTCCGAAATCCACGATGCCGGCGACTGTGCAATCTAAATTGTCTCCAATATTGTATTTGCTTAAGATTTCCTTTTTTTCTTCAGGGTTGTTATCTTTTTCGGAAAAGATTAATTTGCCTTCTTTCGGAAGCGTGGAAATAATCATCACGGAAATATGCTGACCAACAAGCTTTTTCAATTCTTTTAATATTTTATCTTTATCCGAATCCAACACGCGAGGATAGTGGTCGGCTTTGAGCTGGGAAGCGGGCAAAAATCCTTGAATGCCTTGCCATTCCAAAATCAATCCTCCTTTATTCGCATCTTTTACTTCCAAATCCAAAACAGCTTTTGTCTTGATTGCTTTTTCAGCCTCGTTCCAAGCGAGCGCTTGTTTTGCTTCTTTTAGAGAAAGCTCTATATAACCATTTTCATTTTCAACCTCAACAATTTTTGCTTTAATAATGTCGCCCAGGCTGATTTTTTTTATAACATCCTTGGCGTTGATGAATTCCCGGCCGTAAATAATGCCTGTACCAAAGGGCGCCAGGTTCACATAAACGGAAGATTTTTCTATTAAAATTACCGGACCTTCCACTAGAGAGTCAACTTCCGGTTTGCTTGCGCTACGGTCAACAACGGAACTTAAAACTGAATTTTCTTCTACCTGCCCTAACGGGTCAAGGCGGGCTTCTTTTTTATCCATAATAATAATTTATCTTTAAATTAAAATATCCGCCTGAAGCGGATATAAGGCTTAGGTTCTGAATCGGCCTATCGCTTCATCAGGGTTACCCTAAATCCATGCTTTTAATAAGTATTAACTTATATAAATATACTACTATAAACTCACAAAAATGCAAGTGTTTTTTATACTTTTTTCTGCTATAATTAAACCAATGATAATCACATATTTTGGCAAGCAGTTTTT
>JBBUIX010000078.1:0-2513 GCA_038055115.1 Patescibacteria group bacterium | reverse complement strand
TTTTTTATCTAGGAGGTAGCTCATCTTGATTGCCGATCAAAACATCTTTATAAAGGAGAAGATCGTCTAAAATTACCCCTGTCCCGCGAGCCACCGCCGAGAGCGGATCTTCCACCACATAAACCGGAATTTTAAGAACTCTTTGCAAAAGTTGATCCAGTCCAGGAAGCAAAGCTCCGCCGCCAGATAAAGTAATTCCTCGATGCATTATGTCGGATAAGATCTCGGGCGGTGTTGTTTCCAGCATGTTTTTTACCCCCTCTACTAAACCCTTGATTGAGCCGGAAAGCGCTTCGCGAATATCAGAATCCGTTACCACTACTTCCCGAGGCAGCCCCGTCAAAAGGTCGCGCCCGTGGACTTCCGTCTCCATATATTCCCCCTGAATGACGGAACCAATGGCAATTTTCACCATTTCAGCCGTCCGCTCCCCAATCAGCATTTTAAATTCATCACGCATATAAGTGATAATGTCATTATTCAATCTGTCGCCGGCTATTTTTAAATTTTTTGATCTGACAATTCCGCCTAAAGAAATCACTGCAATATCCGTCGTTCCGCCGCCGATATCTATAATCATAGAACCGACCGGGTCTTTAATTGGGAGCCGTATGCCGATGGCGGCAGCCATCGGCTCCTCCACCAACAAAACTTCTCTGGCGCCGGCCGAACGCGCTGCGTCATAGACCGCTCGTGTCTCTACATTAGTTGTGCCGGATGGTACACCGAGCAAGACTCTCGGCCGAGCCAATTTTTTAGACATTTTATCCGCTTTATTTATCAAATAAGAAAGCATTTCTTCGGTCACTTCAAAATCGGAAATGACGCCTTCCACCAGTGGACGAATGGCTTTGATATGCCCGGGAGTGCGGCCAAGCATTTCTTTGGCCTGCGCGCCCACTGCTAAAATTTGATTGGTCTTGATATTGACCGCCACCACCGAAGGCTCATTGATTACAATCCCGTGGCCTTTCAAATACACCAAGGTATTGGAAGTACCCAGGTCTATGCCGATGTCGTTGGAAATTAATTTGTAAAGTTTATCAAACATAAAATAATCAGGCGCTAGATTTTCTTACTGGGTTTTAGTATTTTTAATAATTCATTTTCCGAAACGATTTTTCCTTTCTCTTCGGTACGTTTTTTAAGTTCTATTCCTCCGTCTTTTAAACTACGAGCAGATACAACTGCACGGAAAGGTATTCCTAACAAATCCGCATCAGAAAATTTTTCTCCAGCCGATATGCTCGAGCGGTCGTCAAATAAAATTTCAATACCCATTTTTGATAAATTCTCATAAATTTTATTGGCTTCCATTGAAACCATTTCATCTTCTCCCAGCGCAAGCAAGTGAACGGCAAATGGCGCGATGGATTCCGGCCAAATTATGCCCTTATCGTCAGAAAGAACTTCTACCACCGTGCCCAAAAGGCGGCCCAATCCTATGCCATAACAACCCATTAAAACAGTATGTTTTTCCCCTTTTTCATCCGCAAAAGACAAATCAAACGGTTTTGAATATTTTGTCTTTAAATCAAAAATATTTCCAACTTCAATGGCTTTATGTTCAACTAAATTTTCTCGTTTCAAGCCAAGTGAATTAATAACTTCGCTATCCAGAACTTCTTTATTTATGGCAATTCCTGTATTTTCATCTAAATAAATAACATCCTCCCCCATAGGAGTAATAGTCTGAAATTCATGAGAATACTTTGCAAAAGTCCCGCCCGAAGCAAAAGTCATGTAAGTCAAGTGGCCGATGCCGACTCTGGAAAAAATAGTTTTATAAGTATCCTGCATCTGACTATAAAATTTTTCAAAGTCCTCCGCTGAAGTGTGAAAAGAATACATATCTTTCATAATAAATTCCCTGCCTCGGAGCATTCCTGATTTCGCGCGAAGTTCCATTCTAAATTTGTTTTGAATTTGATAAATACAAACCGGAAAATCTTTATGCGAAGAAACATAATTTTTTAGGATGGGAACAACGATTTCTTCATGAGTCGGACCTAAAGCGACTTCTCGGCCGGCCGAGTCGGCAACTTTGTATAAATCAGTCATCGCTTCCCATCGGCCGGTTTTTTCCCAATTATCTTTTGGCTGAAAAGTGGACATTAAAACTTCCTGCCCGCCGACTTTATCCATCTCTTCTCTGATTATATTTTCAATTTTTTTAAGCACCCGAAGTCCTAACGGCAAATAACTATACACTCCGGCCATTTCTTTATGGATAAAACCTCCGCGAATAAGGAGCTCGGCATTTTGAGAAACTTCATCGGTCGGGCTCTCTTTTCGAGTTCTAGTAAAAAGCTTAGATTGTCTCATGGGACTCATCTTACCCGAAAAAAGCCATTTGGTCAAAGCGAAAAATTTGTGTTTTTACTTAGATTAGAAAAGTGAAAATAGACACTTATCTATAAACAAATATTTACATACATAACTTTTTCGCATATGCTACAATCTTATACATTTACATAAAAAAAACAAATTAGGATAAATGGAAATATTTTTTT
>JBBUIX010000077.1:0-3641 GCA_038055115.1 Patescibacteria group bacterium | reverse complement strand
CTCAAGGCGGTTTTGAAGGTTTTGATTTTTCCGGTTTTTCCGGGAGAAACGGACAGACATATGGCGGTGCGGATTTTGACTTTGGAAATCTTAATGATATCTTCAGTGATTTTTTCGGAGGTGGAATGAGCGGAGCAAGAGCGGAAGCGCGTCGCGGTCGGGATATATCTACCGAAGTTCAAATTTCTTTTTCCGATTCTATCTTCGGCACAAATCGAAAAATTTTAATTACCAAAACTTCGAATTGTCCTACTTGCAACGGTTCAGGCGCAAAACCCGGTTTTAAGATGGAGACCTGTAAGCATTGCAATGGCCAAGGCAAGATTCGTGAACAGAAAAGAACAATTTTTGGAACCATTGCCAATACAAAAATTTGCGAAGTTTGTTTGGGAACAGGAGAAGTGCCCGGAGAAATTTGTGATAAATGCAAAGGCAAAGGAGTATTTCGCCGCGAAGAAGAAATCTCGATTGTTATTCCTTCAGGCATCCGCGACGGTGAAATGGTTCGCATGACCGGTTTTGGCGAAGCAATTTCTAGAGGAACAGCAGGGGATCTTTATATAAAAATAAATGTGGCGCCGCATCCGGTATTCAAGCGCGAGGGCAATAATCTGGTGATGAATTTGAATTTAAAACTTTCCGATGCGCTTCTAGGAGCCAAATACCCTATACAAACTTTAGATGGAGAAATTGAAGTCACAATTCCGGAAGGCGTTACTATAAATGAAATTCTGCGCGTGCGAGGCAAAGGTGTGCCCGTTTCTAAAAACAAAAGAGGAGATTTGTTGATAAAATTAAATATTAAACTTCCCGGAAAACTTTCTCGCCAATCTCGCGAACTTATAGAAGAGCTCAAAAAAGAGGGAATATAATATGATTCCTGAAAATATTATTTACATTGCGGTTTCTTTAAACCTTTTTGGTCATCTTTTATACATAAGAAGTATTATAAAAGGTCACGCAAAACCCAACTTGGTTTCATGGTTCTTTTGGACATTGGCACCATTTATTGGTGTTTTCTTTCAAATTAAAGCCGGAGCGAGGCTTTCTGTGTTGCCTATTTTTATAGCTGGTTTTGGTTCTTTGATAATAATGATTGCAGCTGTTTTGACTAAAAATGGATTTTGGAAAATTACAACTTTTGATATTTATTGCGGTTTGTTTTCTGCCCTAGCTTTGATATTTTATATTTTTACGCACAATTTAGGCACCTCAATACTTTTCGCAATATTAAGCGATGCTTTAGCCTCAGTGCCGACGATAATAAAATCTTGGAATTTTCCAGAAACAGAAAACTGGGCTCCTTATTTATTTCCTATTTTTTCTAATATCGCTGGTCTATTGATAATTAAAAACTGGTCTTTTTCCACATACTCATTCGGGATTTATTTTTTGATTTTAGATACAACCATATTATTTTGCATCTATAGAAAAAAGATTTTTAAAAAACCAGTTTCTTTTTGAATTTGTGCACCATCATTCTGTAACAAATAAAAGCTGCGCCAAATTCCGTGAGAACCGAATCATGCTGAGGAGAAACCTCTACAATATCCGCGCCAACTAGATTTTTTTCATCTATTGCTTTTTCAATGAGGTTAAGGCCGTAATACCAATTTAATCCTCCCTGTACCGGCGTACCAGTTCCCGGCATATACGCGGGATCAAATCCATCCACATCGACAGTAATGTAGATTTTTTTTGTTTTAATTGATTTTAATATTTTACTTATAGGGATTTGTTTTTTATTCCATTCAAAAACGGTAATTGTTTTTTTGTTTTTTTGCCAGTATTCGTATTCGTATTTTGAATACGTTCTAATTCCCACTTGCACAATAGGAAAACCGAGCTCGTGTATTCTGCGCATCACACATGAATGCGCAAACTTATCGTGATTTTTATCATAATCGCTATTGTTATCACGAAGGTCTTGATGGGCGTCAATTTGCAGTATAGTTATGTCTTTGGGATTTTCTTTTTTTGAAATTGCTTCGAGTGCTCCAAACGATACGGTATGTTCTCCGCCCAGCATGATTACAAGTTTTTTGTCATTAAATAATTTTTGATATTCGGAACTTATTTTTTTAACGGCTTTTTTCGGGACAAGTTTTTTAAGACCGGATATTTCTTTATGAGCAGTTCTTATTTTTTTTGCCGGCTCGCAATGCAGTTCAATATCAAAAAGTTCTAAATTACTATTCAGGCAATTTAATATTTTTCTGGGCGCTTTTGCAGTGCCTTTCATAAAAGAAGTGCTTTCCTCATAAGGAGTACTTAATATAACAACATCAGCCCTTTTTTTATTTTTTGTGTTTACAACAGTATCTATCATAGAATACATACTATCATTTTCTGATTTTTATGCAATTTAAATTTTATTTATTTTTTGCCCTTCGGCAGTATCCTTGATATCGTAACCTAGCGAATTGATTTCTTTTCGAAGTTCATCGGATTTTTTGAAGTTCTTATTTTTACGGGCCTGCTCCCGTTCTTCGGCAAGTTTTTTTATTTTTTCCGGTATTTTTTCTTCTTTTAGTTTTTCAAAACCAAGTCCCAGCACTTTATCAAAATTAAGAATGGTTGCTTTTTTATCGGCATCGGAAATATTTTCATCTTTAAAAACATCCCACAACAGAGAGAGCGCTCTGGGGGTATCTAAATCATCTTCTATGTATTCTTTAAATTTATGCTGATATTCTTCATGCACGTGTCCAATAGTCTCGTTTCCCCGCCTGCTCCCGACTTGGGAGGGCGGGCAGACAAGCTCTAAATAAAGCCCATAAAGGCGTTTTAAGGCCGTTTCTGCCCCCTCTAGGGCTTCCCAGTTAAAATTCATTTTAGTCCTATAGTGAGCCATTAAAAGCCAAAAACGATATGTTATAGGGTTTATTTCTCTTTCAGTGACACTCTTTAATTTTAAGAAATTTCCTTCCGATTTAGCCATTTTTGCACCTCCGATATCTACGTGTTCACTATGTATCCAAAATTTAACAAAAGGTTTTTTACCGGTTACACATTCTGACTGAGCTATTTCGTTAGTGTGATGTGTGGGGATAAGGTCAATACCTCCCGTGTGAATATCAAATTGTTCACCGAGAAATTTCATACTTATAACCGAACACTCTATATGCCAGCCAGGAAAACCTTTTCCCCATGGAGACTCAAAACCAATTTGTGAATTAAATTTCCAAAGCGCAAAATCTTCCGGATTTTTTTTCTCGGAATTTTCAGCGATTCTACCACGGGACTCACTTGAGGATCTTATACCTCCCGTGAGTATTCCATAGTCTGGCATTTTAGAAATATCAAAATAAATACCATCACTTGTTCTATATGTATATTTTTTTTCTTCAAGTTTTTTTATTAATTCAGCATCTTCTTTTACATAATCACTCGCAAAGTGAATATTTTCTGGTATTTTAATATTTAAGGTTTTTAAATCATCTTTAAACTTTTCTGTGTAAAATTCTGCCAGCTCCCGCATATTTTTTAACGTCAGTTCTTTTCCCTCACGCAAAAGTGCCTTTGTCATTTTATCTTCACCGGTGTCTGCATCGCTAGACAGAATTCCTATATCGGTAATATTCATAACGCGTTTAACTTTATATCTAGAATATTCTAGAGTCTTTTGTAAAATATCAGCA
>JBBUIX010000076.1:2552-7351 GCA_038055115.1 Patescibacteria group bacterium | reverse complement strand
CTTTGAATTAGGCGGAGTCTGGGGCGCGGTGCTGGCAATTCCCGTGGCTGTTATTCTAATGGAATTTTTAAGTGATATTGAAAAGGATAAAATTTTATCCAGAACAAAAAATGAGTCTCAATAAAAATAGTTTTTACATTACGACGACGATTCCCTATGTAAACGCCGATCCACATATTGGTTTTGCGCTTGAGCTTGTGCAGTCGGATGCGATTGCGCGATATCAGCGTCTTGTTGGAAAAGATGTTTTCTTTAGTACGGGTACGGACGAACATGGCCAAAAGATTTGGGAAGCAAGCCAAAAGGAAGATAAAAATGTTCAAGATTATGTTGATTTGTATGCGCAAAAATTTTTAGATTTAAAAAACATATTAAATCTTTCTTATGATAATTTCATCAGAACAACAAGCAAGGAACATATTCTAGCGGCGCAGGAATTTTGGCGTCTGTGCGATACTCGGGGGGATATTTATAAAAAAAAATACAAAGGACTTTACTGTGTTGGATGTGAAAAATTTATTACAGAAAAAGATTTAATAGATGGTAAATGCCAGCTTCATCCGACCAAAGAACCGGAAATAATTGAAGAAGAAAATTATTTTTTTAGGTTGGGAAACTACAGAAAACAACTTTTAGAGTATTTATCAAATGAAAAAACGATAATTCCTGAATGGCGCAGAAAGGAAGCCATTGATTTTGTGCAAAATGATATGGAAGACTTTTCAATTTCCCGTGATAAAAAACGTTTTTCGTGGGGAATACCAATACTAAGAGATAATACGCAAGTTATGTATGTTTGGTTTGATGCTTTGGTAAATTATATTTCAACTTTGGGTTGGCCAAATAATAAAGAAAATTTTAAAAAATTTTGGTCAGAAGAAGGAGAAAAAGTTCAAACTGCCGGCAAAGACATGGTAAAATTTCAGTCGGTAATGTGGCAGGGGATGCTGATGTCTGCCGGCTTGTCGACAACCGACACGATTATGTATCACGGCTTCATTACCGGCGAGGGCGGAGTTAAAATGTCTAAAAGCCTGGGCAATGTAATCAATCCGAACAATATTGTAAAAGAATATGGCACGGACGCCTTGCGTTATTTTCTTTTGCGGGAAATATCTTCATTTGAAGACAGTCCGTTCACCATGGAACGATTTAAAGATGCTTACAATTCTGGATTGGCAAATGGTTTAGGAAACTTGGCTTCGCGCATACTTACGCTCTCGGAAAAATATTTAGAAAAATGTCCGGAAATTCCGGAAAAATCCGACTTTAAGGAATACTTTAAATTTTTTGAAAAGTTTGATATCAAACAGGCCGTGGATTATGTCTGGAATGAAATAGGGGAGCTGGATAAATTTATTCAAGAGACAGAGCCATTCAAGGTGGTAAAAATAGATGAAAAAAAGGGAAAAGAATTGATTTCCGGCATGGTTGTTCGTTTATATAAAATAGCCAGAATGCTGAATCCAATAATGCCCGAAACAAATATCATTCTTAAAAAATTAATTAAAGAAAACAAGAAACCCGCTCAACCGTTATTTTTGAGAAAAGAATAACATGACCCCAAAATATATCGACATACATAGCCACGTTAATTTTAGCGCTTTTGACGCCGATAGGGATGAAGTGATAAAGCGCGCCCTGGAAAATAATACTTGGGTGGTTAATGTCGGCACACAAATTGATACTTCAAAAAAAGCGATAGAACTAGCGCACAAGTATCCGGAAGGGGTTTATGCAACCGTCGGTTTACATCCGATACACGCGGATGCTTCTTTTCATGATAAGCAAGAATTGGGCCCCACCTTCGCCAAGGCTATGGACAGGCAAGGGAATGAAGGTTTTACCTCTCGTGGTGAAGTTTTTGATAAAAATATTTACCGAGAACTTTTAAAAGATTCAAAAGCAGTTGCGCTCGGCGAATGCGGTCTGGATTATTACCACCTGGACGAAGATTCCATAGAGAAACAAAAGAGAGCTTTTGTTGCGCAGGTGGAGTTGGCAAATGAAGTAGGGAAGCCTTTAATGATTCATATCAGAAATAATTACGAAGATAAAGGTAGAAACGCATATGCAGATGTGTTGGAAATCTTAAAACAACATACGGGAATAAAAGGCGTGGTTCATTTTTTTGAAGGCAGCTTGGATGATGCGAAAAATTTCATATCACTCGGTTTTATGATTTCTTTTACCGGGGCTATAACTTATCCTCCCAGAAAAAATAGAAAAAGTTGCAACTACGAAGAAATGGTTAAGAGTATTCCGCTTAATATGATACTCACCGATACGGATTCTCCATATGTGGCGCCGATTCCATATCGGGGTAAGCGCAATGAGCCCGTATATGTCAGAGAAATAGTCAAAAAAATCGCCGAAATAAAAAATCTGCCGGAGGAAGAAGTAGCGGAAGCCATTATTGCAAACGCCAAGCGTGTATTTACTTTTTAAGGCTTTTTTGCTAATATGGAATTTATGCAGGAGGCGGAAGTTAAAGATAAAAATGAAATACTGGAAGATGCAAATTCCAAAGTTTATGAACTCGGCTATCTTTTGGTACCTACTATTTCCGAAGAAGATATACCGGTTGTTTTTGGTAATCTGAAAGAACTCATATCATCTCTGGGGGGCGTTGCCATTTCCGACGAAATACCTAAAATGATACCGCTGGCCTATGCGATGGTTAAAGTTGTAGCCAATGTACGCAATAAATTTAACACAGCATATTTCGGTTGGACTAAATTTATAATGGATTCGGATAAGGTTTCAGAATTAAAAAAGAAACTTGATCTTGATTCCAACTTTATCCGATTTTTGCTCTTAAAAACAGTCAAAGAAAATACTATTGCTGCGAAAAGATTCGTGCACGGAGAAGTGGCGCATCGAAGATCAGTGAAGAGGAGGAATGAAAACACTGAAACAGCTGTTCCTATAAACAAAGAAGAGATTGATAAAGAAATAGACGCACTGGTGGCGACATAAATTAATTGTAAAATAAAAAATTTATAAAATTAATAAAAAATTATGTATTTAAATAAAGCAATATTAATAGGAAATCTTACCCGTGATCCAGAACTTCGCTCACTTCCTTCAGGCGTAAAAGTTTGCACATTTTCTCTGGCGACTAATCGTGTCTGGAAAGATAAAAGTGGCGTGCGTCAAGAAGCTGCTGATTATCACAATGTCGTGGTCTTTGGACGCCAAGCGGAAACCGTTGCGCAGTATATGAAAAAAGGAAACTCAATACTTGTTGAAGGCAGAATACAAACGAGAAGCTGGGAGGATAAAACCAGCGGAGAAAAAAAATATCGCACAGAAATAGTTGCCGACCGCACGCAATTTGGTCCGAAAGGAGGAAGCGCAAGCGGAGGCGCTCCCGCATCAGGTGTTGCTTCTAAGGCTTCAGTCGAAGAAATTGATTCTATAGAATATCCGGAAGAAGACATTAACCCGGAAGATATTCCGTTTTAATAATAGCGTCGCGCCTTAATTGACGATTACGCGACATGATTTCGCTAAATCAAATATATGAAGCAAGATTACTTTTCAGCTAACAATATAAAATATATAGACTATAAGGATATTGAAATTCTAAAGAAATTTTTGAATCCCAATGGCAAGATTATGAATCATCGGCGTACCGGTGTGACTTCTAAAAACCAGCGCGCCTTAACTTCTGCCATTAAGCGCGCACGATTTTTAGGCTTGCTTCCTTTTGTTGTTAAGTAAAAAAACGAAAACTAAATAAGGTTTTTGTTGGTGTTTTTTATTTGGAAATTAAAAATTTTTGCTAATATAAAATTATGTCACAACTTCAGTATAATGAAATTCGCGAAAAGAAAATAATAATTCACAACGATGAACCCTGTGAAGTGGTGGAATCTCATGTTGCTCGAACCCAGCAGCGCAAACCGCAAAATCAGGTTAAATTGCGAAGCTTAATATCGGGAAAAGTCTTTCCTGCCACTTTTCATGTTTCTGAATCGGCTGACGAGGCGGACATCATTAAGCGTGATATTGAATTTTTATATCACAATAAAGGAGAATACTGGTTCTGCGATCCGCAAGACAAAAGCAAAAGATTCAAATTGGATGAAAATCTTATTGGAAACACCGCGAAATTTTTTAAACAAAATGGAAATGCTGTCGCTTTGATTTGGGATAATGATGACGAGGAAACAATCATAAAAGTAACTTTACCGATAAAAATGGAATTCAAAGTCAAAGAGGCTCCGCCAGCAGTTCGTGGGGATACGTCAAAAGGAGGCAACAAAGTCATTACTCTTGAAAACGGCACAACCCTGAACGCCCCCATGTTTATAAGCGAAGGAGACACTATTAAAGTTAATACTGAAACGGGAGAATATGTTGAACGAGCCTAAGCTTCTTCGGTAAATTTTTTCCTAATTTCTTTCAAAATTTGTGCGGAGATTTTCGGATTTTCTTTCAAGAATGTGCGAGTGGAATCGTAACCTACGCCCAACTTCAATTTTTCCTTAGCTTCGCCATTCGGTATACCAGCCTTGACGCTAGGCAGGTACGAATAAGAATTGCCGCTTTTTTCCAAGATTTTAAATTTCTCACCCAGCGCAATGATTTCACCCTCTTTGGAAATGCCCTCATTATAAATAATATCAAATTCCGTCTGTTTGAATGGAGCGGCGACTTTGTTTTTCACCACTTTTACCCGCGTACGCGAGCCCACGACTTCATCTCCCTTTTTTATCTGAGCGATTTTACGAATATCCAGCCGGACCGAAGTATAAAACTTCAGCGCTTTTCCTCCGGGAGTTGTTTCCGGG
>JBBUIX010000076.1:0-2542 GCA_038055115.1 Patescibacteria group bacterium | reverse complement strand
CGAACATTACTCCGATTTGCATCCGGATTTGGTTTATAAAAATAACACAAGTTTTAGATCTGGCGACAATAGCAGTGAGCTTGCGGAGGGCTTGCGACATCAAGCGCGCCTGCTTGCCGACGTGATAGGCTCCCATATCTCCTTCGATTTCATCTTTAGGCGTAAGGGCGGCTACGGAATCAATAACGACAACGTCAATCTTTCCGGTTCGCACCAAACTCTCTACGATTTCCAGCGCCTGCTCGCCATTGTCTGGTTGAGAAATCAGCAAGTCATTTATATTTACTCCGAGTTTCTTGGTGTAATCCGGATCCATTGCGTGTTCGGCGTCTATATAGGCGCAAATTCCGCCGAGCTTCTGCGCTTCGGCTACGACGTGGAGGGAAAGGGTTGTTTTGCCGGAAGATTCCGGCCCGAATATTTCAATAATTCTGCCGCGCGGTATTCCGCCGACGCCGAGAGCCATGTCCAGGCCGATTGAACCGGTTGGTATCGCGTTAATATTTACCTTCGGCGTGTCGCCTAATTTCATTATTGAGCCCTCTCCAAATTTTGTCTGGATGGCTTTTAAAGTATCATCAAGCACTGCTGTTCCCACGGTCTTGTCCTCCTTTTTTTCTTTTTTCTTTTGCATGTTTCTTGTTGTTTAGCTAATATATTAGTTTATAATTTTTTTCGTCTATGTATCCGAATTTATCTCGCGCTTTGATGTTGATTATATTATATCCCGGCAAAAGCGCAATTGTCTCGTTAAAATTGCCTTGTTGGTCGACTGAAATTTCTCGACCGTCTAAAGTCAAATTTATCGCATTTTTTGCGTTACCGGTCAGCTTTATTATATTTTCCGTAACCGTAGCGCCATCTGTCAGATTCACATTTTTAATTTTTACTCCGAAAATCAAATCTTTGGAGCGAAAAAAAGCGTAAGCAATAATCAGAATAAAAAAAGCGGAAAGACCGGCTATTTTAAATATTTTTTTTAAATTCGGATTCATTTATATTACATTCTCGCCATTTTCATCGCGCGTAATTTTTTCCAGCACCTCTCTCGGTTTGGCGCCGTCTCCCGGACCGATTACTCCGCGTTCTTCCAATTTATCCATCAATCGCGCCGCTCTGGCATATCCCAACTTTAATTTTCTTTGAAGATAAGACGTAGATGCCTTTCCGGCTTCCATCACGCAGATTCTCGCTTCTTCATACAACTCATCATCGTCTTCCTCTTCATCTTCTAGCGTACTTTCAAAAATACTTTTGTCGGCCGAGATAGATCCTGCGGTTAACGTTATTTCATCGGACACTTCATCTCTATAAGCATCCGCCAAATATTTTACAACTTTTTTAACTTCCGATTCCGAAATAAATGCGGACTGCAAGCGTTCCGGCTGAGCTTCGCCGGAAGAGTAGAGCATATCACCGGCACCCAAAAGTTTTTCGGCTCCGCCGGCGTCCAGTATCGTGCGCGAATCTACCTGGGAAGAGACTTTCAAGGCGACGCGAGCCGGAATGTTGGCTTTAATCAAACCCGTAATGATATTTACTTCCGGACGCTGAGTGGACAAGATTAAATGAATGCCCACCGCTCTGGACATTTGTGCCAAGCGCACGATGGCGGATTCAAGCTCTCTCGGGTAAGAACTCATAATATCCGCTAATTCATCTATTACAATAATTATGTATGGCAAGCGATCTGCCTCAACTTCTGTTTTGATTCCTTCGCTGCTTGTCTTAATTTTCTTCGGATTCTTGCCGAATACATTGGCGTGATAAGATTCCACATCTCGCACGGATTCCACTTCCAATATGTCATAACGGCGATCCATTTCTTTGGCTGCCCATTTTAGAGCCAGGATTGTTTTTTTGGCGTCGGTGATAACCGGCGTGAGCAGGTGCGGAATATTATTATAAAGAGTAAGTTCCACGCGTTTTGGGTCTATCAATATGAGTTTCAAATCATCCGGCCCATTTCTATACAGAAGGGAAGTAATCATTGAATGGATTGTTACTGATTTTCCCGAGCCGGTCGTGCCGGCGACTAGAATATGCGGCATTTTGGCCAGATTGCCAAAAACCGCCTTGCCAGAAATATTGCGGCCGAGAGCTGTTGTCAGGGGTTTTGAAGAATTTTGGAATTTATCATCTGAAAGGAGAGTAGCCAGGCCGACGATTGATTTTGATTTGTTTGGAATTTCAATACCGACTAAAGACTTACCGGGAATCGGCGCCTCTATTCTAATCGGATGCGCCGCGAGCGAGAGCGCGAGGTCATTTTGCAGACCCACGATGCGTGAAAGTTTTACTCCTTCGGCCGGTTTCAAAGCATAGCGTGTGACCGTCGGTCCGATTGTTATTTCATCCATTTCCACTTCAATGCCGAAATTGGCGAGGGTGCGCTTTATTATATTCGCATTAGCTTTTATGTCTCCGGTATTTGGTTTGCCCTGGTCTTCTTCAAGGAGCGAGAGCGGGGGAGGAACATAAGTAGAAATCAATCCGCCTTTTCTTTTTCTAATCGGTATCTCTTCTTCCTCGTCTTCCTCTT
>JBBUIX010000075.1:0-2972 GCA_038055115.1 Patescibacteria group bacterium | reverse complement strand
GCTATCAGCAAGAAGTGTATTGAATTTGTATTTTAAAGTAAAGCGTGTAAGATAGAATTATGGCGCTTAGAATTTTAGCTTCTGTTTTACTCTTGTTTTCAATACTTTTTATGCCTTTTTGGGTATCCGTTATATTAGCGCTGGCTGGCATGATTTATTTTGCTATTTTTTGGGAAGTCGTCGTTTTGCTTCTTTTGTCAGATTTACTTTACGGGGTAAAAGAAGCAAAGTTTTCCAACGTAATTTTTATTTCTTTTATTGTTTCTATTTTGGTTCTAGTGCTGTTGGAATTTTTAAAAAGGAAACTTAAATTTTATTCTTAAATTTATGTTGCCGTAGTTAAAAAAAATGATACCAAGGATAATTAAAAGGAATAAAATAAAAAATGAAAATTCTTTTGTCGAACCGGACGAGATTTTTCTTGACTCAAAAAATCTGCAAAATTTTAATCGCCAGCAATTCGAAGGACGAATAGAAAAACCAATTCCTAAAAAAACTATTTTTTCTCTGGGTATTTTATTTATAATTTTTACCGGAATTTTCGGAATTCGCCTTCTTTATCTCCAAATACAAAAAGGCGAGATGTATTTTAAGCGAAGCCAAAATAATGTTTTAGAAAAAGCCATTATTTTCACCGATAGGGGAATAATTTATGACCGTAATAAGGTAAAATTAGCTTGGAACAAAAAAACAGAAGAAGCTCCTGTTCCTACCCGCGCATATTTATCGCCCGGGCTTTCGCATCTGTTGGGCTACGTCAGCTATCCCACCCAGGATAAAACAGGCAATTATTGGCAGGGAGAATTTATGGGCAAAGACGGACTTGAAAAAGAGTATAATGATTCGCTGAAGGGCGAAAACGGGTCAAAAATAATAGAAACGGATGCATTGGGGAAAATATATTCAGAAAATATTGTAAATATCCCCAAACAGGGCGCTGATTTAATAACAACTATTGATTCGCGAATACAAAAGGAATTATTCACTCTTTTTGAGAATCTGTCAAAAAGTAGGACTTTTACCGGCGGAGCAGGGGTAATAATGGACGTAGAGAATGGAGAAATCATAACTACTACAAGTTTTCCAGAGTATAATTCCGAAATTCTCTCATTCGGAAAAGACACAGTAAAAATTAATAGTTATCTGACCGATAAAAGAAAAGTTTTTTTGGATAG
The DNA here is from genome assembly GCA_038055115.1 of Patescibacteria group bacterium. GTDB lineage: Bacteria > Patescibacteriota > Minisyncoccia > Phycocordibacterales > UBA9973 > UBA9973. The sequence goes on along the minus strand of JBBUIX010000075.1, from coordinate 1,797 downwards.
GGATATTTCGGGACTTTATGCTCCGGGGTCAATCGTCAAGCCATTTTTTGCCTTAGGTGCTTTAACTGAAGGTGTAATTGATCCGTATAAAAAAATTCTTTCAACCGGTTCTATTTCAATTCCCAACCCTTATTTCCCGGACCAAAAAACTGTTTTCAAGGACTGGAGAGTAAATGGCTGGACAAATATGGAAGAAGCAATAGCGGTTTCTTCCGACATTTATTTTTATGAAATTGGAGGGGGATTTGAAAATCAAAAAGGACTCGGCATTGTAAATATTGGAAAATATGCGAAACTTTTCGGTTTGGGAGACAAAACTGGAATTGATTTGCCAGACGAAAAAGAAGGTACAATTCCAAGTCCGGAATGGAAAATAGTCAATTTTAAAGGAGACCCTTGGCGTATCGGAGACACTTACCATACGGCCATCGGGCAATACGGCTTCCAAGTGACTCCAATAGAAATGGCTCGCGCCGTCGGAGCTATTGCCAATAGCGGAAAATTGTTGATTCCGCATTTATTATTAAATGATACTGTAAAAGAAAATCAAATTTTCGCTCTAAATCTAAATAAAGAATATTTTGATGTTGTGCATCAAGGAATGAAAAGCGCAGTAACTTATGGAACGGCGACGGTATTAAACGTACCCTATGTGCAAATTGCCGCCAAAACCGGTACCGCTCAGATTGGCGTTGCGAAAAATAAAGTGAATTCCTGGGTCATCGGTTTTTTTCCATACGAGAATCCAAAATATGCTTTTGCCTTAATGGTAGAGGCTGGACCTTCAACCAATAGTATCGGCGCGTCTTCTATTATGCGAGAGCTTCTTGACTGGATGTCTCTAAATACCCCGGAATATTTCAAGTAAAAACATTTGCATTTTGCGCATTTATGAAATACAATGTATTCATGCGAAAAGCGAGAATATTTTTGTTTTTGGGAATTTGGGTGGTGATATTACCATACTTGGGTTTTCCGTCCTCCTGGAAAGATGTTTTGTCTACTCTGACCGGGCTGGGACTTGTCTATTTAAGCTACATGTTATATAAGGATTATAAAATAGAAGAACATCAAGAAAAAACTTTTGACAATTTTTCAGAAAATAGCGATTTTAACAAAAATGAAAGTGTGTATGAGCGTGAGGGTGAACCTGCCCGCAATGCTTCGCATAGCGATGCAGGCGGGGAAATATAAAAGCTGATGGAAAAATTTTCTAAAACAAGATATTTTGCGACTACTGTTTTGTTGGTGGCTTTATTTTTTCTTTTCGGTGTTTATGTTGGGAACCATAATCGCCCGGAGATAGATAAAGTGACAGGCGTATCCGGAAAAGAAACACAGGTCACAACTCAAGCCGACTTTTCTCCGTTTTGGAAAGTTTGGAATACTATCAATGAAAAATATTCGACCGCTGATAAGATAACCGACCAAAATAGGATTTATGGAGCAATTTCAGGCCTCATAGGCTCATTAAACGACCCCTACAGCGTATTTTTCACCCCAGATGAGGCAAAGTCATTTAAGGATGAAATAGCCGGTAATTTTGATGGAATTGGCATGGAAGTCGGCATGAAAGATAAAGTTCTCACGGTTATCGCTCCGTTTAAAGACACCCCCGCTTATAGAGCCGATATTAAACCCGGTGATAAAATTCTTAAAATTGATAAAACGATCACAACGGGTTTAGGTATTGAAGAAGCGATTAAATTGATACGAGGGCCGAAGGGAACAACAGTCACGCTAACAATTTTTCGCGAAGGAAATCAACAGCCGAAAGAAATAAAAATTGTCAGAGAT
>JBBUIX010000074.1:0-4931 GCA_038055115.1 Patescibacteria group bacterium | reverse complement strand
GCCTTTGGGCGTGAGGGTTGGTGCGAAGATTTTCCACAATTTGACCATCAGGACGTCCAATATACGTGAGAATTACAATTTTGCAATTTTTTTTTAAGAGATAATTGAGCGTAGGAATCGTAGCGCTTATTCGAAGATCATCTTTTACTTCAAGTACGCCATTTACTTCTTTAACATCTATATCATACGGGGCACGATAAAGAATAGTTTTTCCATTTAGATTTACACTTTCTAAAGTTTTAAGTTTCATAAATCTTCCGCGAGATTAATAATCTCCACGAATTTTTTTGCATCCAAGCTCGCACGACCCGCCAGTAATCCGTCCACACCTCCATTTTTTAAAAATTCTTCCGCATCTTTTTCATTAACCGAACCGCCGTAAATAATTCTCATCTGAGTTGCCTCCGAGCCAAATTTATCAGAAAGAATCTTGCGAATAAAAATAGTCATTTCTTTGGAATCGTCCGGAGTGGCATCTTGGCGATTGGGAGTGCTGGAAATCGCCCAGATTGGTTCATAAGCGATTATTATTTTTGAAATTGAATTTTTGGAAATTCCCGCTAAGCATTCCTCCAATTGAGTTTTAATAAAATTAAAATAACCATGACTCTCGTCGCGCGCACTTTCCCCCACACAGAGTATCGGTCGAAGTCCGGCCACAAGTGATGACTTGATTTTCTTATTCACGTCAGTATTACTTTCTCCTGATGCGCGTCTTTCTGAATGGCCTAATATCACATATCTAGCGCCGATATTGTAAAGCATTTCAGTTGAAACTTCTCCAGTATAGGCGCCCACTTCTTCCCAAAAAGCATCTTGCGCGCCTAAATTTATCTTTTTAGATATTTTTTTTAATTTTTCCAAATATAAAAACGGCGGACAAATTACAACTTCTGTTTTTTTGATACCGGAAACATTTTTTGCCACATCATTAAACAATTTTTCCGCTTCTTTCAAAGTAAGCGGATTCATTTTCCAATTGCCGATAATAATCTTTTTGGACATAAAGAAATTATATCATATTCATAAAAAATTAAGTTTTATTGAGTTTCTCCCCAGCTTTGAATATTCCATCCACCAGATGGTCCGGAAGAAAAATTAGAGTTTGCAAGACCTGAAAGATAATGAACTTCTGCGCTGTTGTCTATAATAATACCATTCCCTACCACTTCATTTAGTTCAACGTTGTTGTTAAGATGCACTGTGCCATTTTGAGCATTTATGAGTATAGCACCGACATTATTTAAAATCTCTATAGCATTTAAACCAGAACATCCAACGGGACATGTGCTGGTAGTTGTAAGTAAAACATAACTACCCTCACTCCCAGAACCAAAAAACTCAGCATTATTAGATAAAACTACTCGTCCGTCTGAAATAATAATACCACCCGTAGGACCATAAGAACTGCTTAAAGAAATTTCAGCACCATTATTAGTGGTAATATTCCCCACCACATAAATAGTACCGGCAATAGTAAGATTAGCGTTGATAGCCAAGTTACCGGTAATTTTTTTAGGTCCCAGGGTCGTTGGAGATGAAATAGTTAAATTACCAATAGTGGTTCCTCCCAATTCAGCATCGGCTTTCCATTTATCAACCATGGCTTGTGTAATGGGCATATCAATCACATCTAAGTCAGCTTGTGATGTATTGCAAGATTTATTATTATCTGTTCCAGATTGACAATAAAGATTACCGGCAACAGTGGAGTTGGTAATGGTATGAGCTCTAATATCTCCCACGCCCCCTTGTCCGACATCTACGTTATCAATGACCCCAGAAGCTCCGGCTGAAAAAGCAGACCCTGTAATAATGGCGCCATTTGATCCAGTGATGTTGCCATTTGAATAAACATTACCATATACTATTGCATTCCCAATAACAAATCCTCCTACACCAGCTTGAATACCATAATTAAAAGAGATTCCGTCTCCAGTGCTCAGTATAAGTTCATTTGTTCTTTGTCTCGAAGAAACATCACCCAAAGAAGAAATAGTTTTTTCATTATAGCCGGAGTCTGTTATTGTGGCTGTAGCTGAATTTCCTTCTAAGGTAATCGTATCTGTAGACCCTATGGTTTTGGCAGTCTTTAAGCGAAAATATGCATCTTCCATCGCCGATTCAGAAAGGAAAAAACTCTGATGAGATTTTATTAAATCATTAGATATTTTAAATTCGCGCACGGTGGGTGAAACAAGCCCGGAAATTATTGCCAAGCAGATAAAAATAAAAAAAACAACGGATACCAGCATCGCCGCGCCGGATTGACTGTTAATTTTTCTTTTCCTTTTTTCTTGCATTTTTTAATTCGTAATTTGTAGTTTTTAATTAATAGTCCCCTCTTAGGACAACCGTATTGTAAAAATCTTGGGTGCGAACCAATGTATCGTTAACAGATTTCACGGTCAAGAGTATTTTGATGGCTTTCCCTTTTGCTGTGATTATCTGTGTAAAGCTGAGAGCCGTGACGTCTATATTTGGCGTGTTCAAATTTCCGGTAAACATCCCGTTCTCCAAAAGTTCAAGGTCGGAACCGGAAAGCAGGAATTCTACTGTTTTATTCGCTCCGGTATCATCTTTTGTGTTGAGTGTTAAGTCGCTACCGCCAATTGCCCCTATGCTGTAGGATGCCCTGATTTCTCGCGACATTCTTTCCATTATGTTTCCGCTCTGCACCAGCTCTGCCTGAATAGATGTTTCTTTGAATGATTTGGCCATCGTAATTATCGCGTCAATCACCACTAGAGAAAGAATTGCAAAAAGGGAAATGTAAAAAAGAAGTTCCAAGAGAGCATATCCGTGTTTTGTTTTATTATTCTTAATCATGAAAAAATATCCATTATGTAAAACCGCAGAATTTTAGTCACTGTAACCGCGCCCTCCGGCCAAGATGCCGTAACAGTAACTAGTTTCGTGCCGGGGTCGTCGGTGCCCGTGATGGAAATATCTTTTGTGGCATTATCACGATTTACGTTCGCGATACTTACAGTGCGAGTAAAAATGCTCACTATGTTGGCTGTTGGAGATAACACCCAAGTATTGCCGGAAAAGGTCGGATAATAATTTGTATTGGGGGTTAGCGAAGAAATATTAGTCCAAGCATTGTCTCGAAGTATTCGGACTGCTTCCGCCCCTTCTTCCAATAAAAACGCTGCCTGAGTCGTGTGGAAAGCTTGGCGGGAAACATAAACGGACTTTTGAGAAACTGCCATGGCAGCCAAAATGGAAACCGTGATAATAGAAACAGCTATCAATACCTCAATTACCATAAATCCCTGTTTTTGAAAAATTTTTTTCATTACTCTAATTCATACTGGCGGAACCAGTCGCCGATATGGTAATAATTTTTGAAAAAGAAGAGGTGGAAACGGTAATTGTGCCGGTCTGGCTGGGCGCACCGGAAAGGCGATTGAAATAAACATCACCTGAGTTGCCGCTTACGCCGGCCAGGGTAACATTTGAAATACTCGCGGGTGCCGTTATGCTTATGGTTTCATTATTCGCATCGCTGGCCGAAAAAATCTTGCCTTTGAAAATTATAACTTTGTCAGACTGGAAATGCACTCCATAAGAAGAAGAATTTACCGATGCCAAAGTCTGCGATTGCGCTTTATTCAAGCTGGATAAAACATCGCTGACCGCATCCTTGAGCACTTGGCTTTCTCTTATCTTTGAAAAATGCGGAAGGGCAACTGAAAAAATAATACCGAGCACGGCAATCACGACCAATAATTCTACTGCGGTTATACCTTTTTTATGATGGTTTGTTTTCATGTTAATTTATGCTGCCCAAAATTGAATATAACGGCGAAATCATTGAAATAGCGAAAAAACCGACTCCTGCACCGATGAGAATCATCAGGACGGGTTCAATAATTATAGAAAGATTTTTTGTCTTATCTTCAACTTCCTCTTCATAAAATGAAGCAACTTGAAGCAACATGTCGGATAATTTCCCGGTTTCTTCTCCAACCTGAATCATTTCGGACATCATTATAGGATAAAGTTCGGTGTGGGCTTCAAAAGCCTGAGAAAAAGGAGCCCCCTTTTCTATCGCTTCTTTTGCTTCATTTAAAACTTTTTTATAATAAATATTTTGCACCACATCTTCGGTTATTTCCAACGCTCGCGTGATAGAAACCCCGGAAAGTAAAAGTGAAGACATCGTACGGGCAGTACGAGCGGTATTTAATTCTTTAGCCAAAGTTCCGATGGCGGGGAGCTTAATAATAATATAATCAATATATTTAGCGGTAAATTTAGCGCGAAAAAGCGAATATAAACCAAAGGCCAGTCCAATTATAATTACGAAGGTTAATATTAAATTATTTGAGAAAAAATTACCAAAGAAAATTAGGAGACGCGTGGAAAAAGGCAAGGTAACACCAAGAGATTTAAAAGTGTTGGCCAATGTCGGCACCACAAAAGCAAACATCAAAACACCAATGACAACCATCGCTGACATAATAACCCCCGGATAAATAAGCGCCCCTCTTATCTTCTTGGTCAAATTATGTGATTTCTCCAAATTAAGTCCAATATCAGAAAGCGCACCAGCTAGGTTGCCAGATTCCTCGCCAGCACGCGTCATTGATACAAAAAGTTTCGAAAAAACATTAGGAAATTTTGAAAGCCCTAAAGATAATGTTTCTCCAGAATTTATACCATCAGAAAGAGATATTAAAATTTTACTGAGTTTGGAATTTTTAGTCTGTTTTTTTAAAACCGATAATGCCCTGGAAAGCGAGAGGCCGGCCAAGATCATTCCGCTTAAATTTTTTGTTAAAACAATCTGCTCGCTGATGCTTACCTTTGAAAATATGTCGGTAGTCATTGGTAGCTTGTTAATAAAACCTCCACCTTTCTCTGAAATTGAGAGAGGAATATATCCACGGCTTCGTAAGTCGCGAGCTAGAGAAAAACGGTCG
>JBBUIX010000073.1:0-7784 GCA_038055115.1 Patescibacteria group bacterium | reverse complement strand
TACTATGTTCCATTCCTTTCAAATGAAGCATTCCGTGGATAACTAAAAAGCCCAAGAATTGGCGAAAAGTTCTTTTGAATTTTTTCAATTCTTTCTTGATTATCTTTTCACATAATATAAGCTCGCCAGTATTTTTTGAGAGAGCGAAAGACAGGATACTGGTAGGCTTGTCTTTGTTCCGGTATTTTTTATTGATCTCTCGCGATTTTTTCGCATCTACAAATGCAATAGACAGGGAATAACCCTTACCAAGAATTTCGTTTTTTACATTCTCAAACCTCATTTTTATTGCATCTTGCCGAGTTTGCGAAGTTTTTCTATTTCTTTCCTTCGGCCCATTCTTTTTAAGGCGCTCTTTTTTACCTTGAGCTTGGATTCCTTTCTTACGTTGTAGCGGGAACTTTTGACTTTGCGAATAATGCCGGATTCTTGAATCCGGCGGGAAAAGCGGCGCAAAACGCTTGAATTATTTTCATTCGGATTTTTCTTCACCTCTATTACTGTTCTCGCCATATTTTTATAGGTTATCATATAAACGATTTTTAGACACTTGACTTTTTATACTTGAGTATGTTGTAATATATAATGGAGACTTACACAACATGAAGTACACCGGTATTCGAATTTTCGGGGGAGTCATGTGGACGATTTTCCTCGCGTCGGCGTTGTATTTTCTGTCCGTTCGTCCTGAGCATGGGACAGCAGTTAATATTTGGACCCAGGTCGTGACGGGTGGGTCATTCCTCGCCTTGGTTGGTTTTCCGCTTGTTGGCCTGTTGCGTGGAAAGCCATGGTGGGTGCTCGTTTTTGTTCCTTTCATTTCACGAAAGGTGGAAAAGGACTGGAATTAAGGCTCCACCTTCACCCAACAAGACGTTGACCAAGCAAGCGTTGCTCGGCGCGATATTCGATTCGGGCAGGGTTGAGAGTCCCATACTCTCGCGAAAGCCAGTACATTCCGAAAGGAGGAAAAGTGTACTGGCTTTTAAAATTGACTTTTTCGTAAAAAAATATAACATGATTAATTATGCAGCAAGCAGAAGATTATATAACTGAAGAAAAAAGAAAAGCGTTGGAAACCGAATTAAAAGATTTAAAAGGTCCCAAAAGAAAGGAAATTTTAGAAAGTTTAGAGTATGCCAAGTCATTGGGCGATTTGTCAGAAAACGCGGAATATCACCAAGCTCGTGAAGATCAAGGCAAGCTGGAAGGACGTATTGCTAAAATAGAACGAATCTTGCAATTTTCACAAACCGTAAAAGGAGGCGGAGGGGATGTAATTGAAATTGGCTCTAAGGTGGTCGTGCAGAAAAACGGCACTCAAGAGGAAAAAACTTATGTTATAGTAGGATCGGAGGAAGCAGATATGACTAAAGGGAAAATTTCCAATCGATCTCCTTTTGGTGAAGCGCTTTTTGGAAAAAAGAAAGGTAATGATGTTTCATTTAAAACTCCCATGGGAGTGGTTGATTATAAAATCATAAGTGTTTCTTAACCTGCCTTCGCCAAGGCTACGGCAAGGCAAGAAAATATGTCTTCAATTGATGAAATTAGGGACACTCGAATAAAAAAACTTCAACTTCTGCGCGAGGGGGGGATGAACCCGTATCCGGCAGAATCAAAAAGGGAAATTTCTCTCCAGGATGCGGTTGATGATTTTGATAATCTAGAGAAAAATAAAGAAACAAAATGGATTGCCGGCAGGGTAATGTCTATTCGTGGGCAAGGCGCGATCGTTTTTATCACCTTGAATGATGGAACCGCGTATTTTCAAGGATTGCTTAAAAAAGATGTTATCGGCAACGAAAAATTTGATTTTTTTAATGAGGTGGTTGATATTGGAGATTTTGTGGAAATACAGGGAACTTTTTTCAAAACCAATCGGGGAGAGAAAACGGTTGAAATGAAAGATTGGCACATGCTTTCTAAAAGCTTGCGTCCTTTGCCGGAAAAATGGCACGGTTTGCAAGATGTGGAAGAAAGGTTCAGGAAAAGATATTTGGATATTTTAATGAATCCGGAAATCAAAGATCTTTTTAAAAAGAAAGCAAAGTTTTGGGATGCAACTCGCAATTTTTTGAGAAAAGAAAATTTTCTGGAGGTTGAAACTCCGACGATTGAAATAACAACCGGCGGAGCGGAAGCCAGACCGTTTAAAACCCATCATAATGATTTTGATATAGATGTTTATATGCGTATTTCAGTCGGAGAACTTTGGCAGAAGAGATTGCTGGCGGCTGGTTTTCCCAGAGTTTTCGAAATTGGGAGAATCTACAGGAATGAAGGATCAAGTCCGGAACATACGCAAGAATTTACCAATTTGGAATTTTATGCCGGTTATATGGATTATATAGAAGGAATGGAATTTACAGAAAAAATGATTAAGGAAGTTGTGAAAGAAACTCTCGGCACGCTGCAATTTGAAACCCATGGGCATAAAATTGATTTGTTTCCGAAATGGGAGCGTATTGCTTATGCTGACACCATAAAAAAAATATTGAATATTGACGTGCTCTCCGCAACGGAAAAGGAAATGATGAAAAAGTTGGATGAACTTGAAATGAAGTATGAAGGCACTAATCTGGAACGTTTGACCGATTCGCTTTGGAAACATTGTCGAAAGCAGATTGTAGGGCCGGCTTGGCTTATTGACGTGCCAAAACTTGTTTCTCCGCTTTCCAAAACGAAACCGGAAAATCCGCTTCTGACTGAACGCGTCCAGCTTATTTTGGCTGGCGCTGAAATGACTAATGGGTTTTCCGAATTAAATGATCCGATAGATCAAGGCGAACGTTTTGAAGTGCAAAGAAAATTAATTGAAGCGGGAGACAATGAGGCAATGATGCCGGATGATGAATTTGTAGAAATGCTTGAACACGGCATGCCTCCGGCTTTTGGTTTTGCTTACGGCGAACGGCTTTTCGCTTTCTTGGTGGACAAACCCATTCGCGAAACTCAACTTTTTCCATTGATGCGACCGAAGAATACAGAATAAAAAAATCTCCCACAAATGAACAAGCCCCAAGAATCAGGGATTCCCGGGGACGTTATTTTGGCGTTTTTATACGCCGATATTCAAGAATTACTTCTTGAATGTGCCCCCGCCCATTAATCTGAACGGACCAACTTTCGTAGCTTGGACCATGGATTGTTTGGGCGGGGACAGTAGATAAAGTATAAAACCTAAGTATGAAAAAGCAACTATGAGTTATTAACATGTATACTCTCACAACATAATTAAAAAAGGTCGAAATTATAAATTAAAGTTAGTCTCTTATGTGCTGGGCGTTACCCCAGCTGGTTATTTAGGAATAAACCTTTCTAACCTCTCTAGTCGTAGTGCCAGGATGTCTTGCAGCATATTCTGCAGTTACAATCTGGCCTGTACGGCTATCTCGGTAGATAACCATTAAACGGAATTTTCTCATCGAATTTTCTGTTTAGCTGATAAACGGCGTTACGACTATACCGCCAACTACTAAAAGCGAGTCGTTCACCGAAGTACCACCCAGCACACAGGAGATTAACAAAGAACAATCATATTACAACATTGTCAATTAAACACTATGCAAATAATAAAAAAGGTATATAATTGGTTTAACAAAAATATGCCATTACCACCTCCTACAAAGACCATTGAAGAAATACTTACTGATTTAAACGCAGAAGGAAAAGGTACGTGGATACCTCTTGATGGATACTATGGTATTTCTTCACCAGAATTGACTGATAGTAAAATTGTAAATTTTTTGAGTGCTAAAAGAGGAATTGTTTTTAAATCGTTTTTAAATTTACAAACGGCAGAAGTTAGAAGTTATGTTGCAAAGTTTTTAGATATACCAGACAAAGATAGAGAAAAACTAATTTAATTATGGACGATAACAAAGAAAAACTGCAGAAATCAGTTTCCTCTCAAGGAGAGGATCTTCAGAGCTTAAAGGAAAGACAACATCATAATGAACTTATTATAATGGGTATTACCATTGTGCTTTTTGTAGCATTATTTACTGGAATAGTAGCAGTTGGGGGTATGGTAGTAGATGGTTATCGTTCAAAAGAGGCAAGTTTTACAGATTTAGTAAATAGTATAAATCAACAAAACACCCAAATTGATTTGTTTCTAAATGAAAAATCTGTTTCTGATAATAATCTAGAAGCACAAATTATTCAACAGAGAGCCGATATAGATACAATAATTAAAGGTTTACAGGCAAAGAAAATTATCCAATGACTACCGACTTTATTGACTTTTAATGAGAAATAAGTAGTATGAGGGACATATACGTATGTAATACGGTTTTGCACAGTTTATCTATTAATATGAGGATTTATGATATAATGAAATGATATGACAACTTTAATTAGAGAAAAAACTAAATTAGATTGCACTGCTGTAAATGTAGTATATAAGTCTAAAAATGGTTCATATAGAGGTTTCGTGCAACCTTACGACATAACATACGAAGATGACACAAGCGAAAAAGTTTTATCTGCTTTAAAAGATATGACCATAGAATACGAAGAGGGGTTAAAAAAATATAACAATCCTTCCCATTTATCTGTTGTTCCTCTTTCAGATGAAGAAGATAAAGAAAAGTGGAACAACATCTCTCCTAGTTTAGTACAACAACTTATAACAAAACGTTTTAAAGTAGTAAGTCCTGACTATTATGCAGAGGCTAGACTATGCGCTTAAAACTTATATAAAAGCGGTAGAGATTCTAGCAAAAACAAAAGGGTTTAGTAAAATTGAATTCCATAGTAAAAGTGGAAGTGCGGTACGTTTTGAGGCATTTGTGGGTAATGACACTGTTCCTCATAGTATGTGGGTAGTGCACGTCCTACATGATAAAAGAAAAACAATTTATTCAAAGGAAGATTATAGAAAAGTAACTGTAAATTTGGTTTGTACAATGGAAGAATTTTTAGAGGTGCTAAAGCAATGTTAAAACTATAACTAGACACGATTTATAAACGCCCTTAAGCGTGTAGTAAACTACCGATTAAAGAAGCAAACCTCTCTTTGTCGTTGTAGCAGTTGTTATACAGAATAAAAAAATCTCCCATAAACGAACAAGCCCCAAGAATCAGGGATTCTCGGGGACGTTATTTTGGCGTTTTTATACGCCGATACTATTTTTGGCACCCCCACCAGTGCCGTCACCTCTGCCGACAACGAAGATCGGGCCCGGTGGGGGTGTTTGCGCGCAGCGCATAGAACTACTCATAGTGTAAGACTTGTTGACGTAAAAGCTATAGTGAGTTATCCACAGGTAGGGCTTGGCGTTATTTTATGCATGGAATACAATGTATATGAAGTGGGAAAAAGTGGGAAACGTGTTAATAACTTTTTAAACAAATTTTTTATGCTCATCGGCGAATACATACACACAATAGATGAAAAAAACCGAGTTTCAATGCCGGTAAAATTTCGAAAAGAAATGGGCAAGAAAATTATTATCACACCCGGTTTAGATTCTTGTTTGTTCATTTTTACAATTAAGGAATGGATGAAAGTCAGCAAGAAACTTTCTGATTCCGGCGCCGATCTTTCTTTTCTTAAAGCTGACCAGAGAAGTTTTAATAGATATATGTTTGGGCGAGCAGCCGAGGTGGAAATAGATTCCATCGGAAGAATATTAATCCCGGATTTTCTGAAAGAAAGAATCGGTCTTAAAGATAAGGCGGCGATTATCGGGGTAGAGGATAGGGTTGAAATTTGGAATGACAAGGTTTGGTCGCAGAATCAAGAAGTTGTGGAAAAGCAAGCCCCGCAATTGGCGGAAAAGCTTGGAAACAACAAAAGTTTATAAATGACAGACCAGATCGGAAGCGTTCATAGGACAGTTCTTTTAAAAGAAACAATAGATGGTTTGAATTTAGGTCAAAAATCTTTGGTATTGGATTGCACTTTTGGAGGAGGGGGGCATAGCGTAGAAATTTGCAAAAGATTTCCGGGAATAAAAATAGTCGCGCTAGACCAAGATCAGAGCGTTTTTGAAAAAGCCCAAAATAAATTCAAAAATTTAAACTGCCAGATTTCTTTCGTCAATGCGAATTTTAGCGTTTTAGATGAAGTTTTACGAAAGGAAAATATACCTGAAGTTGATGCAATTATTTTTGATCTAGGCTTGAGTTCCGACCAATTGGAAAATTCTGGACGAGGATTTTCTTTTATGAAATCTGAGCCATTGTTCATGACCATGAAAGAAAATCCTTCTCCAGAAGATCTGACCGCTTATGATGTCGTAAATACTTGGAGCGAGGAAAACTTGGCAAAAATTATTTACGGTTATGGCGAGGAAAGATTTTCCAGAAGAATAGCCAAAGGAATAGTAGAAGCCAGAAAGAAGGCAAGGATTGAGAATACCTTCGATTTGGTGAAAATAATTAGTCAGGCAGTGCCGGCAGTGTACAGGAAAGGAAGATTGCATTTTGCCACCAGAACGTTTCAAGTATTACGGATAGCAGTCAATGATGAGCTAGGGGTTCTGCAAATGGGATTGGAGAAAGGGCTTAATGCATTAAAAGTGAATGGAAGAATGTCGATAATAAGTTTTCATAGCTTGGAAGATAGAATTGCAAAAAAGTTTTATAAAAAAATGGAGAAAGAAAATAAAGCGAGATTGATAAATAAAAAGCCGGTTATCGCGACCGAAGAAGAAATAAAAAATAATCCCAGGTCTAGAAGCGCGAAATTAAGAATTTTAGAAAAAATATGACCCTTCAATGAGAATACAGGGTCATGGTGAGTAAAACCGAACCATGAAACAAGCAACCTTACAACTAAAGACCCGCATGCGAAATGTAAATATTATGAATAATAATATTGAAGTTCGAAAAGTTATTTTAAATATAATACTCTCTATTTTTGTCGCGCTGGCATTTTGGTATGTTTTAATTTTAGGAAATATAGTTTTTAATATTACACAAAGGAAAACTCTGGAAAAAGAAATGCTGGTTCTCTCCAATGAAGTAAGAAATTTAGAGCTTTCCTATTTATCTATTTCCAATAGTGTTGATTTGGCTCTCTCATCTTCCATGGGATTTAAAGAAGCAAAGGCGACTTTCGCGACTCGCAAATTTCTTGGCAGCCTAAAGCTTGATAAAAATGAAATATAGTTTTCTTGCCAGGTCCAGAGTTATCCTTTTTTGCGTGATAATTTTTGCCGCGGTGCTTTTAATAAAGCTTTTTTTAATACAAGTCGTGCATGGCAACGCCTATTCGGAAGCCGCCAATCACCAATACGCTACACCAGCCATCAATATTTATGAACGCGGCACCATTTACTTTGAACGCAAGGACGGACAACTTGTTTCAGCCGCCACGCAGATTTCTGGTTTTAAAATGGCTATTGATGCTACAAAAATCATTGATGCGGAAAATATTTATCAAAAGTTATCGAAAATAACATCTCTTAATCATGATGATTTTATCATAACCGCGGAGAAAAAAAGTGATACTTATAAAGAGATAGCCAATCGTCTTTCCAAAGAAGAATTTACCATCTTCGCAATGGATGCTCCGGGTCATGGATTATCACAAGGTAATTTTCTGAATCTGCCTCACTATAGTGGGTTAATAGAGCAATTTATATATGAACAAAAAAAACTGCATGCTATTCTCACACATTCCTTTGGTGGGTTTGCGTCAGTTTATACTATGCACCGATTGCCACACCTGCCCGTTTCAAAAATGGTGGTTATGGCGGCTCCAGGAGAAGTGGCGTATTTTATTGATTACTATCAACAAGTATTAGGTCTCTCAACGAGGGCTATCCACC
>JBBUIX010000072.1:0-1823 GCA_038055115.1 Patescibacteria group bacterium | reverse complement strand
ATTATTATGGACAAAATGTCCGGTCGTTCAAAAGGTTTTGGATTCGTAGAAATGGACAGCAATGATGCAGCTCAAAAGGCTATCTCAATGTTCAATGACCAAGAATTCGAAGGACGCAAACTTACGGTCAACGAAGCTCGCCCGATGGAAGCTCGCCCACCACGTTCCGGTGGCAATGACCGAGGCGGATACGGTGGCGGAGGAGGTGGACGCCGAGAATACTAATTCTTTTACCTTAAAAACAAGAGACCGCCTAATGGCGGTTTTTTGTTTTATTGGTGAGCGTGGATGGGATCGAACCATCGGCCTCTGTCTTATCAGGACAGCGTTCTACCACTGAACTACACGCTCAATGAAAAAACTATAACAAAAATAGAGCATAGGTGCAAATTAATGTGTCATAAACTGGTTTAAGTAAGAACCGTTCTTGCTTAACTTAAGGAATTTTAAAATAACCAGAAACGTAAATAGCCAGACACTTAACCTCCTTTCGGTGTGCCTGGCTATTGTGAGAGTATGGGACTCTCGGCCCACTTTACTTCAACCCCATGCGATGCACGGAGCGGATGCGGGGGTCATCCTTTCGGAGGAAAATCTGCTTTCCTCTCGTGATGAAGCTCCAGAAGGAGCTCTCGTCGTTGCAGTGATAGCCCACCTCGACTTCCCGAAGCACAGTGACCGTCTTGACGGTTCCGTTGGGATTTTCAAGTAGGATTTCCTGCTTATCAACGAGCTCCATGAAGGCCTCATTGACCGCTTCCTTTCCTTCCTTCACTAACTGCCCAAATCTGAGCAGGGGATTTTCTTCAGGTTTCACGCGCACTCTCCTGTTTATTATTATACACTATATTATACTCATTTGTCAAGTCAAATGGTGACACATCCTTATTGCATCCTTTTTATCTTTCATTTATAATACCAGAAAGGCTCAATGCCTTTTATTTTTTGTGAACGAAGATAAAAAAAATAGCTTTAATAGTGGTCCTTGGTGGAAACCGGGAGTTCAAATACTAAGCGAGGTTTCAACTTGGATTGTGGTGCCTATTGTTTTGGCGTTAGTTTTCGGGAAAATGCTGGACAAGTATTATGGGACAAAGCCGATAATTTTTCTTATATTCGCGGGATTTGGATTTTTAATTACCTGTTTTGGTATATTTAGAGTTATGAAGAATTATATGAAAAAATTAAAAGATACAGAAAAAAAGAATTAATCCATGGAAAAAATATCTCAAGAAATTACGTTATTCGCCGAACCCATTTTCCATTTTGAAAATTTTACCGTTACAAATGCGCTTCTGACCAGCTGGGTTGTCGTTGCCATAATAATTGTCTTAGCTCTCGTTTTGCGTTCCAAGCTTAAAGTAATTCCCGGCAAGTTGCAAAATATTTTTGAAATAATAGTAGATAACGCGCTTAATCTGTGCGATCAGGTAACAAACAACAGGGCGCTTTCCATCAAAATTTTCCCGATTGCTATTTCGGTTTTCTTCTTTATTCTTATAAATAATTGGCTAGGAATATTTCCCTTGGGAGGATTCGGAATCATCGAGAAAGCGGAACACGGGTTCGCATTTATTCCGTTTCTTCGCAGCGGTACGGCTGATATAAATACTACAATTGCGTTGGCGGTGATGGCAGTGCTCGGCGCAAATATATTCGGTATTTTTTCAATCGGCCTATGGAAAACTTTTAATAAATATGTTAATCTGAAAGTATTAGGGGGAATATTTACGAAAATTCGTCATGAGCCCACGATTGTTATTGTCGCCCCCATCACGTTCTTTGTCGGTTTAATTGAAATTATCGGTGAGTTTGCTAAAATT
>JBBUIX010000071.1:0-1288 GCA_038055115.1 Patescibacteria group bacterium | reverse complement strand
CAATTTTGTAGTTAAAACAAACATTTCTTTATTGCTTTTCCTTTTCATCAAATCACGACCGGCCAGCATGTTAAACATTTGGTCATTGCCACCAATTTGCAAATCAACATCCATCGTTACAGCATCATACGCCTGGAAAATAGGATAAAGAAATTCATGAACATAAATTTCTCGGCCAGCCTTAATTCTTTCCTGAAACATACTTCTGGTAAGTAAATTTGAAACCGTAAAATGAGAGGCCAATTCTAACATGTCTTTTGGAGTAAGTTTATTTGTCCATTTTTCATTATGGAGAAAACGAACATTTGATTTTTTTAAATCCAAGATTTTACTAATTTGTTTTTTATATCCCTTTGCGTTTTCTAAAACCTGCTTATGGGTGAGTGGTTTTCTGGTTGTTTGTTTGTCTGAAGGATCTCCAATTTGCGCCGTAAAATCACCAATTAAAATAATCACTTCGTGGCCGAGGTCCTGAAATTTTTTCAATTTGAGAAGTTGTACTAAATGACCAAGATGCAAAGTGCTCCCTGTTGGGTCAATTCCATAATAAAGCCGGATTTTTTTACCGGACATTAAAACTTTTTCAAGCGTAGACTTATCGGGATATACCCTTTCTACCCCCCGTGTCAAAATTCCTTCTATTTTTTTAACATCGGTTATCACTTTCATGCTCGAATAATAGCATATTTTCTGCTATAATTCGAATAATGTTGAGAATATTACGAAAATTAGAAAAATTATATACAAATAAAAAATTGCTAAAAAATCTAATACTACTCTTGGTGAGTATTTTTATTTTGGCATCCGGGATAATAATTATTTTGCTTTCTTCTTTGAAAATTCCTGATTTTCATTCTTTTGAAGACAGGAAGGTTGTGAATTCCACCCAAATTTATGACCGGACGGGGAAAATTCTGCTTTATGACATTCACCAAGATATAAAAAGAACTAACGTACCTTTTGAACAAATGAGTTTGAACATAAAGAACGCGACCGTCGCGATTGAGGATTCTGAATTTTATAATCACGGCGGAGTGCGGGTAACTTCAACTGTTCGGGCTCTTTTTTCTAATTTATTCCATATCGGGATAGGCGGCGGGGGCTCAACCATAACCCAGCAATTGGTAAAAAATACTCTTCTGACACAGAATAGAAGTTATGTCAGAAAAATAAAAGAATGGGTTCTGGCCATAAAAATAGATAACTCTATGCCTAAAGAAAAAATTTTAGAGGCCTATTTAAATGAAGTTCCCTATGGCGGAAATGTTTACGGAATAGAAGCAGCGAG
>JBBUIX010000070.1:0-2667 GCA_038055115.1 Patescibacteria group bacterium | reverse complement strand
CCAGGAAAATTTGCCCGTCAGTAATTGAAATAACATTGGTCGGAATATAAGCCGTAATATCACCGGCCTGTGTCTCAATAATTGGAAAAGCGGTAATAGAACCACCGCCATATTTTTCATTCCTGCGGCAAGCGCGTTCAAGCAAACGAGAATGCAAATAAAAAACATCTCCCGGATATGCTTCACGGCCCGGCGGACGGCGCAGAAGAAGTGAAATTTCACGATAAGCGACAGCGTGCTTGGAAAGATCATCATAGATAATCAACACGTCTTTTCCTTGATCCATAAAATACTCCGCAATGGCCACTCCGGTATACGGCGCAACATAAGAGAGTGCGGCCGCTTCGGACGCGCCCGCCGACACAATGACCGTGTAATCCATCGCTCCGCCTTCTTCCAATCGCGCTTCAATTTTTCTAAGCTTGGAATCTTTTTGACTGATAGATACATAAACACAAATCATATTCTGGCCTTTTTGATTTAAAATCGCATCAATCGCCAGAGCAGTTTTGCCGGTTTGGCGGTCGCCGATGATGAGTTCGCGCTGACCGCGGCCAACAGGAATAATAGCGTCAATAACTTTAATACCGGTAGCAACCGGCTCTGAAACAGAAAGACGAGTTACAACCCCGGGAGCAACTTTTTCAATCGGATAGCTTTTATCCGTTTTAATTGCGCCCTGGCCGTCAATCGGAACGCCGATAGCATTAACTACGCGTCCTAAAATATTATCCGATACCGGAACTTCCAAAATTCTGCCGGTGGCTTTTACCTCATCACCTTCTCTAATTTTAGAAAAATCGCCAAAAATAATCACGCCGACCACATCTTCTTCCAAATTAAGGACAACGCCCATCTCGCCATTCGGAAAAGTCACCATTTCTGAAGATTTAATATCCGAAAGTCCGGAAACTTTTGCAATGCCGTCAAAAATTTCCAATACTCGGCCCACCTTTTCAGCCTTTATTTGCGAGCGAAAATTTTCTATCTCCCTTTTTAAATTTTCTACGATGTGATTTGTATTCATGCGCTGCTTATTAGATATTCTTGTAATTTTCCAATTTTATTTTTAATCGTCAAATCTATAACTTCGTCATTTATCTCTACTTTAAATCCGCCTAATAATTTTTCATCCAAAACTTCCGATAAGACAACTTCTTTGACAGAATAACGCTTAGTTAAGGCGTGCGCAAGCTCTTTTTTTATTTTTTCATCCAGCTTGCTTTTGCTTGATATTTTCGCCGTTATTCTTCCTTCTTCATCATTGATTACTTTATTTAAATGCAGGAGTATGTCCGGAGCTTTTGATAATAATCGCCTGCGAAATAAAAATTGAATCACTTTTGTAAAAATTAAGGATTGTTCCGCATCGTTCTTGCCTTTGGTTGCCGAATGAATGGCGCGCGCTATATTGTTGTTCGATATGGTCGTCATATAAGTTTACAAATCATTTAATTCCTTAATTGCTTTTTCATTGAAAAATTCATCGATTTTTCCGCCGAGCAATTTTTCTGTTGCTTTCATTGTGAGAATTACAATTTCTTTTTTGGCCTCTTGCACCATTTTTACTTTCTCCGCTTCCAGCGTTTTTTTGCCGTTCTCTACAACCACGGCCACTTCTTTTTTTGCTTCCTCCAGCATTAATGTTTTTTTAGCTTCGGCTTCTTTTTTGCCGTCTTGGAAAATTTTATCCGCTTCGGTCCGAGCTTTTAAAACCGCTGCTTCATATTCTGCGCGAGTTTCCTCCAGAAGCGTCGCATTTGTTTTCGCATCGTCAATTCCTTTGGCTATTTTTTCACTGCGTTCTGCCATTAACTTACCTAATGGCTTTAAAGCAAAAATATATAAGACGACGAAAACCACCCCGAAATTGATTGCTTGAGCAATAATAATTTTCCAATCTATGTGAAATGTGGAAATAATTGATTCCATAAATGATTTTTGAAAATTTAAAATAGTTCTTAAGAAAAACCTTGCACAGAAGCTTGGAAAATAAAAGCGGCAATCCGAGCGTACTTTTCGAGAGAAGCTATTTTAAATTTTCAAATTTAAAACACTTAAATCGAAAACGCGATAACCAACGCATAAATAGCGATGGCTTCCGCAAAGGCGCAAGCCAGAAGCATGGGCACAAGAATTTTACCAGCGGCTTCCGGATTGCGTCCGATTGATTCCATCGCTTTTGAACCAATCATGCCGATAGCTATAGCGGGAGCAACAGCTCCGACTGCCATCACAATTGCTTTTGAAACAGTATTTAAATCCATATATTTTTTTCCCGACCTAGGCCGGGATATTATTACTAATAATAATCGACTTTTTATGTACTTCTTCGTGCTCCTCATGGTCGGACGCTCCAATGGTGAAATAAACAACGAGCAATATTGAAAATATGAGCGCTTGAATGACTCCGACAAGCAATTCGAGGAAAAGAAAAGGTATTGGAATGATATAGGCTACCAGAGCCGCCATTGACACCAAGAGCACTTCTCCGGCGAACACATTGCCAAAAAGACGGAAAGAAAGCGAGGCAACTTTTGCAAATTCACCGACAATTTCAATTAAACCGACAAAGAACGTAATGGGGGCGACAATAACGATTGTAGGCTCGTGCCGAATTTTCGTAAAAATTCCTCCGAGCACTTTTAGATTAACATATTTATTAAA
>JBBUIX010000069.1:0-2401 GCA_038055115.1 Patescibacteria group bacterium | reverse complement strand
TGAAAGAGGTTCGGCCTCTTTCATTTTAACCTTGGCCTAAATTTTGATTATTTTAGATTTCACTTTCTTGATTTCGGCTGATTTCTCTAATGGTTTTCCCATTAGATGTCGGCAATTTGCCGCATTAATTCATCGGTTAGGGCGCGTTTAAAATCGGCGATAATCGCTTGCTGGCCGATCGGAAGAAGCGCGCCAAGCTCGCCGCGAAAATCTTTTTCACCGGCCCATTGCAAAATTTCATTTTTCATTTCGGCTAATCGTCTTTTTTGCTCTACGGTTATCATCCCTCTGCGCAACATAAAATACAAATCATAAAAATCCCTTTCCTTTTTACGCTGAGGCAGGGCTGAAAAAATCTTTTCTTCAACAATTTCCTCTTTGGGTAAATGCAAAATCGTGTATGTGGGGACAAAATCCGAAGCAATGCTGTCCGCCTCCGGCATCGCTTTTCTGCCATTTCTTGAGGAAATATTGATTTCTACGCTGACAGGGGGGTATTCTCCTACCTCAATGGTGGCAACACCAAAATACCCGCCGCTTGTCGGGCGGGCTTCCTTTAACTCAACTTTCGCTCCGGCTTGCCCAATTTTAGCTAAAACATCAATAAATAAATTTTCGGTAAATTCTTTAATAGACCTCTCCGCAACGCCAAACAGAGAAAAATCCAGATCTTCGGAAAATCGGGGGCTACCGTAAATGATGCGCAGCGCCGTTCCACCCTTAAAAAGCATCTTCTCGGCGCCGGAAAGTTTATATAATTCCGAAAGAAAAAGATGCTGGAAATATTCCCGCACGATATTGGGAAATTCGCTGGTTTGATATTTACGCGCTAAAACGTTTAATGCTTCTTTGGCAATCATTAAAGTGATGTTTTAATAATACTGATTAATTTATTATTCTTAAAAAGTTCGGCATAGCGCAATGCTTTCGTTTTATTAATTTTATCTTTGCGAAATCGGGAAAGCGGCTTTTGGCCCTCAAACAATCTAAAGTACTGCGCATCAACGAAAGCCTTTTCCGCATCGGCGATTAAAAAATTAATCCCGTTTTGTTTTACCGACTCATATCCTGTAAACGCCTGTTTTTTCGCGCGCCGAAAAATAAAAACCTTTCCGCCAAATTCAAATCGCCGGGTTGCTTTGGTGGTGATAGAGGTAATAGTATAAACCGTTTCGGGAATTACGCCGTGATAAGAAAGCGCAGATTCAAGAGAAACATACGACGGCTCATATAATTTATTGGCGATAAAAACATCGGGCGGCAAAGCTTCAGGGAATGCGTAAAGCCCCCTCCTTAAACGGGTGATAAATCCGCTTTTGGTGTAGCGGTGTAAAAGCGCATCAGTTGCCGTCTTAGATAGCCTAAAAATCGCCATTACCTGATTAGGCGAAAAAATAGGTATGTTTTTACCCTTTATTTGAGCGGAAAACGATGTCTGATTCACTAATTTGACCATATTGTCATATTACCGAATTAGAAACAAAAAGTCAAGAACCCTACCTTTTAAGCCGTATAAACAGCTATCTGCCAAGCCTTGTAGGTGGCTTCAGTGGGCTGGCAGGCAGGATCGGGCGGCGTTCTCTCCACCGGGCACAAAGGGCCAATCGTCACCTTGCCCTCCAAAAACCCGGCCGTTGCCTCCTGGGGCTTAGGCATGGCAAACCACCAAATCGTTGCTGCTACAACGATAACAACCGCCGGAACAATAATCTTAATCGAGAAGTTCATATCCCTTATTCTATTAATTTAAATGTTTAACAATATACCTCGTGCGACATTTTAAATTAAATTTAGCTCTACAATATTCGCTGTATTTATATTTCTGAATAAATATTCAGCGTCTTTCCGCTCTATTTAGGTTATTAAAATTATTTTTAATTTTGCACTTATCCATAAGTTTATCTTTTTACGTAAATCTAATAAATTAAACCCAAAAATTATAGCTAGAAGAGAAAAAATGATAGTTAGCGCTAAGCGCAGTATTATTAGCCTGTGGAAATCAAAAAAATCTGCGAGGTTAACTAAAAACACCAAAACGATTATTAAAATAAACAAAACCCAAGTAAAAAGGGCTGAGGTTTGCTCTATTTTCCTAAAAATGTTTTTTTGCTGATTTAAGATTTTATCCCTCTCGGATGTTATTTCTTCAACTTTTTTCTTTTCTTTTTCATACTTTTCTATCTCCAATTTGGAAGAATCATTTTTAAATTCTTCTAAAATCTGTACCGGAGTCTTGCTATTAACGTTCTTAGAATCGCCAAAAGTTTTTTCTTCGAGTATTCGTCTAGCCCATCCGCCCGACCTTAATAAATAATACTGCTCCTCTGATATCTCTTTTTTTTCTTTTAACTTGTCGATTTCAAATAGATATCTTTTATCATCTTTTTCGATATTTTTATTA
>JBBUIX010000068.1:0-2719 GCA_038055115.1 Patescibacteria group bacterium | reverse complement strand
CTTTTTTGTCAATTTCCATCTGTTCTTTCCTTTTTTTTGTCCATTCATCATTCTCTGCCTTTATTCTTTCTAAGTTTTTTATCTTCAACTGTTCCAATTCCTGGGCAAGTTCTTTTTGGGCATCTACTGCCATCTGATTGAGCTTTATAGTATTTTGTTTTTATTACTCTCTAGCTTTCTGTAATACTTCGCTGGATTTCTTTGCGTCTTCTATACCAGTCTCTATCTTCTCTCTACGTTCTTTCATAAGCTTGCCCAGGGGTTTCAAGGCATATATGTATAAAACCACAAAAACTACTCCGAAATTTATCATTTGAGCAATGATAATTTTCCAATCTATGTGAAATGTGGAAATGATTGAATCCATGGATGGTTATTTGAAAATTAAAATAGCTTCTTTCAAAAAGCACGCATATCCGCCAGCTGGCGGATTGCTCTGCTCGTCGCTCAAGAAAATAATAATCGGGATACCGCTTTTATTTTCTAAGCTCCTGCGCAAGGTATTTAAAAAACAATTCTAGCTTTCACATAATCTTGTGGTTGGTGATTGTATTTTAAAAACTTATTTTGATTGAAATCTTACTGTCCTATACCCACATACTTATTTATAAAGGACTTGCAATAAGTGTGCGGGTATAGTATAACGGACAAATGATAATGGGAAATAAAAATCTCAAAGACTCGCCAGCTAGCAACCTGGACATAACTATAAAGGACACCTCTTTCCAAATTTCCTATACAAAGACCAATAAGCTTATTACTGCGCTTTATATGGTAACGGACATAATAGACAAAGGAGAACCGCTTAGAAATAAATTAAGGACATTGGGTACAGGAATTATATCGGACACATATTCCGCACCGTCAAACATTTGCAGTAAAATATCTGAAATAATGTCCTTTTTAGATGTTGCTTCCGCTATCAATATTATTTCTGAAATGAACTGCAATATTCTCAGAAAAGAGTTTTCAGAATTAGATCAATCAATAAAAGAATCAATTGGTAACACTAAAACGCTGAATAGACAAATAAATTTATCAGAATTTTTTGGAGAATTGCCAGATAAAGGACAATATCAATCTATCGGACATCATCGCTCCACCAGAATTGGTGTCCAAAAGGGAAGTACTTTACTAAAAGCTCTGTCCGATAAAACTCATTTCTTGTCCGATAGTGGTTCTACGAATATTAGTAGAAATGGGTTTGATATATTAAAAAAACAAAGACGCAATGACATAATAAATATTATTAGAACCATTGGCGAAAGTTCTACCATAAAGGACATTAAGGACAAGATTCAAACAAACCCTGAGCAATCCAATTCTCTCATTTCTTGCGGTGAAAAAACACTCCAACGGGAAATGGTGTCTATGGTTAAAGATGGTGTCCTTAATAAAACAGGGAAGAAGCGCTGGAGCCGGTATTTTCTGGTTTCTAATTAGTCCTTTGGCGATTGTGCAAAGTCGAACTTTGCACACTTTACACACGCCTAAAACTGTATTCTAGCACCCAATTCCGCTTGCCTTTCGTATAAAAGTATGAGAACATAGAAGAAGTGGAGAAGTTATCCAGTAGTAGAGTTTTAGTAAAAATTTCACTACCGGGTTATCCACATAATATATTGCCCTATTCCAGAGCTATATATTATAATGTTCTGGTGATTACAGACCGCACGATATGTGTTTTCTGTATTCGCGAGTTATATTTATTTTCATTCACGATTTCGTCGAAAAAATCTTGAAGGAGAATAGATGCCCTTCGAAAATTGAATAGAAAGTTTTTGTTCAGTTTTTTCCGCCCTAGGCGGATCCGCCTCTGGCGGAGAAGTTAAGTTCATCTCTGTTCGTTGTTTATTTATCTGTCGCATTATTAATTGTTTTCTTTAAAATTTATTTGGCAGATAAAAAAATAACGATAGGAAAAAAATTACGCTTTTAGTTTTGTCGAAACTAATTAATGGCGTAGAACCCCGTAGTAGAATTTTAGAAAAAATTTCACTACAGGGTAGAAAATTAGAAAAAATTTATGAGTAAATTATTAAAATCAAAATTCCTTATTGGAGTTCTGGTTGTCGCAGTTATGGCTGTCGGAGTTGTTGTTGTTAATGCAACACAAGCTGCCGCAGAAACTTGTACAATCACAAAAACATTAAGGGTAGGTTCAAAAGGCGCTGAAGTTAAATGTCTTCAGGCGGTTGTAGGAGTTACAGCCGATGGTAGTTTTGGTCCAAAGACCAAAGCCGCTGTCGTCGCTTGGCAAGCCAATGCCGGATTAGTAGCCGATGGAATATTCGGTTCTAAGTCACGAGCTGCTTGGTCAGGCGGTGCAGTTTCTGGAAATTTCCCAGCAGGTTGTACTTCAGCTTCCGGATTCAGTTCAACAACTGGCCAGGCATGTTATGCTCTCCCGTCTAATACATTCCCAGCAGGTTGTACTTCAGCTGCCGGATTTAGTCCAACGACTGGCGTATCCTGTTCAACTGGCGCAGTAGTCGCTCAAACTGGTCCTGTATCAGCTGCACTGGCTACAGACACTCCAGCTTCCGGATACATTATTGCTAATCAAGCTACAGCTGACCTGGCGCACTTCACTTTCTCAGGTACAGGTACTCTAAGTACAGTTGTGCTTCAACGCACTGGTGTTTCCGACCAAAATACCTTGTCAAATCTCTACTTATATGATGGAGCAACTCGTTTAACCGACGGTTACTCATTCAAT
>JBBUIX010000067.1:0-3694 GCA_038055115.1 Patescibacteria group bacterium | reverse complement strand
TTATTTGATTTTTTGTTTTTCTTTTTCATAATTATTTTTTACTTATTTTCAGTCCTATGCTAATCCGCCTTGGGCGGAAAACGACCGTTTCTAATATCTTGTATCCGGCTATTTAAAATTTGACACTCTTTTAAAATCTGGGATGATTTCTGAGAATCTTTTGCGTCCTCAGCATTATATAATTCCCGCATCTTATGTTCTAATTCTTCTTTTAAATATTCTTCTTTTAAATTACTCAACATCTCTTCTGCGTCTTTTGTTGTGTCGGCACCCTCTCCATAAAAAACTTCAGCTTCAAAAATCAAATCCTCTTCCTTGCCCTTCGTTTTTTCCAATAATTCTAAAGGGGGAATGGTTAAAATGTCTGCCAGCTCTTTCAATATTTTTTCAACATCAATATTTTGTTCTTTTAAAGTTTTCTGCCAAAGAATAATACCCAATAATTTTCGTTCAATATAATCTTTTCTATATACTGTATTTAAGGCCTCTTTCGCCTCTTTTATTTCTTCATTTTCATATTTTAATTCTTGCTCAATTTTCTTTAAATCATCCTGGAGAGCGTTTTGAGGAATAGCCGCTTTCTCGCTAATTTTCTTTATAAAATACATTTTTTCTATTGAACTTTCAATCGCATTCACAAAAGGCAATATTCTTTTTTTTACGTCCCGGCCAGACTGACGCGCATCATTTGGAGAATTTTCCAAAACTTTATTTAAAAGAAATTCTATTATATGTTTGGAATTTCTAATAGCTTCACGCCAAGCGTCAGCACCCATTTTTGAAATCAAATCCGCAGGGTCAACTCCTTTCGGCAGATCTACCACTTTTACATCCATACCTAAAGAAAGAGCAATTCGTCCCGCTCGAGTCGAAGCATTTTCCCCCGCCATATCTCCATCAAAGGCAAGCACTATATTTGGAGAAAGACGACGAACAAGCCCTAGATTGGAAACAGCATTTTCTTTGGAAACAGTTGAATCAGACAAAGCCGTGCCGGATGTCGCAACTGTGTTTTTATACCCCGCTTGATGCGATAAAATCAAATCCATCTGGCCTTCTACCAAGATAGAAAAATTATTTTTGCGAATTGAGTCCTTGGCTTTATCTATTCCATACAGCACGGCATTTTTGCTAAAAATGGGGGTTTCGGGACTATTAAGATATTTAGCGGATTTTCCGTCATCCGCAAAAATTCTTCCGGAAAAAGCGATAATGCGCCCGCTTGAGTCCGAAATCGGAAACATTATCCGACCCCTAAATCTGTCATAAAATCCCTGCCCGCCAGCCGGCGCGGCTTTTTCAACTTTTTTGATCAATCCGGCTTTTTCCATCTCTCCGTCTGAAAAACCTTTTTTTTGCAGATGAAAATAAAGTTCACGCCAATCCAATTTTGCAAACCCAATTGTAAAATCTTTTATGCTCTTTTCATTCAAACCGCGGTTTTTCAGATAATTTAACACTTCTTCATTTTGAAGCAAATTCAGAGAATAATATTTAGCGGATTCCTCCATTACTCTATATAATTTTTCCTTTTCACTTTCTTCTTTTTTATTGTAGCGTTCCAGCGGCACTCCTGCTCGATCAGCCAGCATTTTTAAGGCGCCCTTAAAATCAAGTCCTTCAAATTCTTCAACGAAAGTAAAAATATCTCCCGATGCCCCGCAACCAAAGCAGTAATAAGTGCCACGGTCGGGAGAAATGAAAAACGACGGAGTTTTTTCATTATGAAAAGGGCATTTCGCCTTTAGGTTAGCACCCGCCTTTTCCAACTTTATATAAGAAGAGACTACTTCTTCAATTGAGAGCCTCTCTTTAATTTTTTGAACGGGTGAATTCATATAAATTTATTTTAAAATTTTCGCTAGCTCTTTTAATCCATTTTTACCTTCATAAAAATCATAACCCCACAAACACCTATCTAAATCTCTCAGAGAAAGATCGCTCTTTTTTGTTAATTTCTTACACTTATCTAAATAGTCAAAATATACAGGAATTTTGGTTGTAGGATCTCCTTTAACTTCATAACCTAAACTTTTTAAAGAAGCAGAGGCTCGATAATCAGCAATTGTAAACTCACCAGGATAACATACAGTCAAAATAGCTGACGCTATTGCAATACCTATCCCATCAATTTTTGTAAGAATACATATTTTTCTTTCTCTGTCTTTTTCCTTGTATAAATTCTCTGTAATTTTTTTTACTGTTTCATCACTTTTTTTAATACCACTTAATATTTTTGTTTTAGAAGCATTCCTTTTCCAAATTATAATTGCAAAAAATTCTTCATTTGTTAGATAGTGATTCTTCTTAAAATTATTACTAATTTCTTTGAAGAGATAATCCTCTAGGAAGTAGTATTTTTTATAGATATTGAGTTTTTCCGCTTTTTCGCTTGACATACGTTCGTTCGTTTGCTACACTCTACTAGTAAATGGCTTCGGCCTCCGAGAAACCCCCGCAAGGGGGTTTCGTCTTTTATGGCAAAATGTTATGTATTTTCCTAATTATCATATTAAAATCCCTTTCCTTTACCATGCCAATTTTCCTCGAAAGTCTTCGACGATCTAAAAGTCTTATTTGTGACAAAATACCAGCATAAGTTTTACCACTAAATTCATATTGATGATAATAATTACCTTCTTTTTTAGAACTAGTTAATGGAATTGCTAAAAATATATCATTATTAAATTTTCTAATAATAAGAACGGGTCTTTCAAATAAGTCATTTTTTCCATCCTCTTCATAACCTATATTTTTACCAAGTGAACAAAACCATATTTCTCTTTCATGAAAAAAGACATTTGATTTCTTGGTTGATAAATCTTTCTTTAATTTATTCCAATTATCATATTCTTTTTCCATATTTTTCTATTCCTCTTTTGTCGGAATAATTTTATTACCCCTAAATCCGGTTCCAGCCGGAATTAATCGTCCAATGATGACATTTTCTTTCAGTCCTCGAAGATTATCAACTCCGCCCTTAATTGCATTTTCAATGAGGACACGATTGGTGTTTTGGAAGGAAGCGGCTGAGAGCCAGCTTTTAGTACGAAGCGAAACCTCGGTAATACCAAGCACTATCGTTTCCGCTTTGGCTTCTTTTCCATTAATCTCGGCAACCCTGGCGTTCTCTTCTATAAAAGCGGTATTCTCAACGATATCGCCAATTGAAAAATTAGTCTCGCCGGCATCTTTTATTTTCTGGCGAGAGAACATCTGGCGAATAATAATTTCTATATGCTTTCTGGAAATTGAAGCGCTTTGCAACTCATAAACCTTATTGATTTCTTGAATAATATATTCTTCGACTAATTCTTTATTACCCAATCTGAACATTTCAGCAATATCAGCCGATCCATCGGTTAAAAGCTGACCCTTTTTCACCTGGTCTCCTACTTTGACTATCGGAGTTCTGTGAAAGGCGACATCGTACTCCATTTCGTTTTTCTTGCTCGCCTCGCTATTGCTATGGCGAAGCGGGCCGTCTTTAACACCTGTTTGCGCCGGTAGGTCGGACAGAACCTTAATTATTTTTTCTTTCCCATCTTTAGTTTTGATTTCAATCACCTCGCCATCAGTCTCGGAAATAATCGCGGGATTTTTCGGAATTCTTCTTTCAAAGATTTCTTCAACGCGCGGCAGACCAGTGGTAATATCAGTCCCGGCCACACCTCCGGCGTGAAATGTGCGGAGC
>JBBUIX010000066.1:0-2245 GCA_038055115.1 Patescibacteria group bacterium | reverse complement strand
CAATAATCTGGCATTTTCTTTTATTATATAAACTCCCAAAGAATGAAAAGTGCTGACAAACGGAATATTATCCTGCCCTTTCGCGTTTTTTTTGATTTCTGCAATAATCCGCTCACGCATTTCCTTGGCGGCTTTATTGGTAAAAGTCACCGCCAAAATTTTTTCGGGAGCGACTCCGTTTTTTATCAGATTCACAATCCGATGCGTTATGGTTTTTGTTTTTCCGGCGCCCGCTCCGGCGACAATAAGAAGCGGACCCTTCATATGAAGCGCCGCTTCCCTTTGTTCTTTATTGAGCCCCAGCAAATGCGGCATCTTTGAAATATAACATAATTTTTGTTTATTTTTTTTATTCCATTTCTACCTGACTTAGTTTCCCGATTTTTGCCGCCCACTGCAACGCTCGCGCGATATAGTGTTCAGTAGTTTCAGCTTGGCGAATTACGCCTCCCCGAGGAGGGACTTTAGTTATCTTGTGAAGCTTCTGAATATAGTTTATTAAGAGATTGTTCGGGTCTGGATTTTTATTTTCCAACAATTCGCGGGCTTCCATTTCTTTCATGTTTTTCCACCCTTCCATGCCACTACTATGGGATTGAAATATATGAGCTATATTTTTTTCATGAACTCTATATGCTTCTATTAATTTTTCTTCCGTAAGATGAAAAGGATTGTTTTGTACAAATTCAGGATGAGCGTGCAAGACAAGATTGTCTCTGGCTGAAAGTCCTTGGGGAAGTTCTCCAGGCGCTCTTATTTCTCCAGGATTAACATCGTAACTTGTGTTGCTTCCATATGCGTTGCTGGTAGTACCATATTGTATATTACCTCCATATGCACCTCTTACCGCTGCCTGGCGTGTTGGCGGCGTTTCCTCCTTTTCTTTCATTTTTTCTATCAGTTCTCTCCTTATTCTTACTGCTTCAGCACTATCGGGTCCTGATGTGGGCGTAGATTCCGGAGTGCGTGTAGGTTTTGGAGTAGCTGTTGGTTCTGGCTGGGTATCTGGCGCAAATGGTTCAACTACGGTAGCTCTTGGCGCAAGCGTAGCTGGTGCAGGTTTTGGAGCGTCGGTTGGTTTGGTTTCTGATAATACAGTGGGTTGTTCTAGCGGAATTTCTTTATGTTCTTGTATTACTTCAGATTGTTGAGCAATAGGAATGCGTGCAGTTAGTATGGGTGTTGTGATGTCGGGCGTTGTTCCTGTTTCTTCTGGTGTGTTAGTATATTTACTTATAAAGTGCGCAAAAGTAGGATTTGTTCCATAAGCACTAGATGTGCCGCTTGCTGCGCCTAAAATAATGTTTCTAATAGCTTGCCTGCCAGCCTCGGGAGTTGCATAAGAGGCAAATGTTCCCCCGTCAGTTGCTTTAACTCCGCTATTCACTTGGCCTGGCGCGCCGGTATATTTTATATTCCCCGGATTATTTCTTACCCCCGCTAAGGAACCGCCTTCTTTAATAATAATTCCATCTACAAATTTTTCCAGATCCTTTTCATTTACAACTTCAGAAAGAGGTTTTTGCATATTATCAAGACCAATATATCTTGCAATGTCCGATGCGGGTTTCCCGGAAATTTGCATTCCTTCTTTTTTTCTTCCACTTTTTCTCCTTGCATTTTCATCCGTAGAAGTACTTCCCCACTGGTACAATTTTTCTCCTACATAACCACCAGTAGCTGCAAGTCCAGCCGCTAAAGCTAGGTTTCTTATCCATTTACTGCTCCGCCTTTTTTCTTTCCCCTTTTTTCTTGCTGGAGTAGCTGGTGGAGTAACTTCCGGCGCAGATGTTCCTGCGGATTCCGGCGCTGGCACAGCAGCAGACCCGGGTTCAGGCATAGTAAGCTCTATTATTTCTCCATCTGGACCAAAACGATATCGACGTATTATTTCTCCTTTATAATCATAATCTGTTATAATTCCGTCAGCAGATATCCTACGCCATACTTTTCCATTTCCATCATATTGTTCCTCGCTTCCATCCGGAAATTTCCTACCAGACATTGTTCCGTCTTCCTTATAATATTCTTTAGTTCCATCCGGAAATTCTCTGCGATACACCATTCCACTGTCTCTATTATAATATTCTTTAGTTCCGTCATGAAATTCTTTACAATACATTATTCCTTTGTCGCTATAAAATTCAGTAAATTCAAAATTTATTCCATCGGGAAATATTTTAGATCTACGTTTTAATATTCCATCTTCACTATAAAATTCTTCAAATCCGTCGGGGGTTCTATA
>JBBUIX010000065.1:0-9829 GCA_038055115.1 Patescibacteria group bacterium | reverse complement strand
CCCCGCATCCACTCCTCGTAGTTTGTTTACACGAAGTGCACATAATCGAGCAGTTCCCGGTTCTCTTTGCCACGCCGCCGCAAATCGGGCAGGTGATTCCTTCGTCATTTGAAAATTCTTCAAGCAAAATTTCACGCGAAGCTCTGCTTTTTAAATTCATTTTTTCTATTTCTTTATAATATTCTTCTTTGGAATATTGCTTGTTTTGAATACAAAATTCTTTATTGCGCAAATTGCATGAAAGCGCGCAATTACTACAATTTACACAGTCAACTAAAAAATAGGAATCTATGCAATTTCTGGACAATAAAAGATGTTGGCAATTATAATTTTTTTCTCCCTCAATGTTTTCATATAAACTCTGGCCTTCTTTTATATTTAAACAATCAATAATATCGCTGGACTTATCTATTGTTTTTGAATAGAAAACATTTTCTGACCCCAATATTATAGAAATTGATAAATAAACATTTTTTGATTCTCCCACAAAACTTGAATAGTCGGAATTAATCGCATTTCTTTGCAAAAGAGCCAATCGTGGCACAGTTTTTTGAAAATCTTTATATTGTTCAAAAAACGGTATAGAAAAATTATATTCATGACCATAAGAACTTGGGTCCCACCCATCCCCGTACCAACATTCCCGACAATAAACCGGAAAGAGTGCCGATTCATGATACATAGCAATAATATTTTTGTTGCATAGATCGCATTTGCGTTTATATAAAATACGCTCATTGCGCCAAGCAAGGCGTCTGATTAATCTACACCACGGGCAAAAGGTCGGCGGAGGAACTTTAATTTTTTCGTAAAAATCAAAATCTTCCAGTTCAACAGTGAAGTCTTTCTTGCAATTTTGACATATTCTTTTTTCGCTTTTGTTTTTCATATTACCCATCTACGCTATAGCGTAGATTAAAAAAGTTTCGCCTGCACGTCTTCTAATTTTTGCTTTTTCTGGGCGCGTTCTTCTGTTTTACTCTCCTCAAATTTCCCCGTAGTGATTTTATCAAGCACGGCCGGCAATTTTTTAAAACTTTCTTCAAACATTCTCATCACCTCATTCCCCCGAAGCGCGGCGGCCGGATGCAGCATCGGCAGAATAAAATATTTTTCCACCTTAAAGAGCTTGCCCTGGTCCCGGGTAATCTTGGCCGTGGGTAAAAAGTAATTCATTGAAAATCGACCGAGCGGCACAATAATTTTCGGATTAATAATGTCTATTTGCCGTGCCAAATATGGTTTATAACTCTCAATTTCTTCCGGATTGGGATCACGGTTTTCCGGCGGCCGACGTTTAACGATATTGGTAATATAAACACTATTTTCCCGCCAGCCTAAGTCGCGAATACATTTCCTAAGCAATTGCCCAGCCCGCCCGACAAAGGGTCTCTTTTCCCGATCTTCGTTAAAACCTGGTGCCTCTCCGACAAAAAATACATCACAATCAGGATTGCCCTCTCCAAAGACAAGGTTGGATTCGTGTAATGGCAAACTTTTATCATCTGCCATTTCTATCTTAAGTTTCTCCAGCTCGGCAACTTTGTCCATATTTGTCCGCCCGCTCGGGATCGAACCGAGGACCTTATCCTTAAAAGGGATCTGCTCTACCAACTGAGCTACGGGCGGATGTTTAAAAATATATATGAAATAAGGTTAAAAATCAAGACGATTAAAAAGCTTCCAGTAGAAACTGTTCAAAGGCGGACTCGGCATCAAGGCCTTTTTTGCGGGCTTCCGGCAAAAGATAGGAAATTTTAGAAATAAAGGCTTTTAGCTGTTTTTCGGAGAATTTGCTAAAGTTCTTTCTCAAAAGCATATCTTTAATCTTCCAAAAAAGAATACCGGCAAGCTCTTCCATTTCCACTCCCCTATCTATGGCTTGGCGAAAATAAATCCACATATTCAGCTTATCTTTTTTTTCAAAAGCACCAGCAATTAAAAAATTATTAAATTTCCCCTTTTTTTCTTTGGGTAATTCAAAAATATTAAGTTCCGCGCGTGCTTTTTTAAAAGCGTCCAGCGTTAGTTTGTTCAACTTCCCTTCTAAAAAAACAAAAGAACTGTCCGATTGACCCATAAATTCTAACTTTTTCAAGATAAAATCTCGTGCTTCTTCCCTCTCAAAAATGTTTTGGAATATTACTGCGCATTTTGAGAAAAAAAGTCCTGCACCGGAATAAAGGCTTTCTATTTGGATTGGGTCAAAATCATTTCTATTTATAAAAAAAGTTTCCGTGCCGGCTGGCAATGATTTTATGAATTTTTCATAACTTGGAATTTTATTTTCAGCGTCATCACCAGAGAAAAGATACAGCATAAATATTTAACAAATTAAAACCTGACCGATTTCTTGTATTCTAAATAGGGGACGCCATATTTTAGAGCTAGAATTTCTTCTTCTTTTTTTAAGAACGTTAATTTTGCGATAACAAAGGAAACAAGCGCAAATAAAACGACAAAAAAAGCATTAACCATCAGCCCAAATCCTAGCATTAAGAAAAAAAGGCCGAAATTGGTGGGAGTTCTGGTAAAATAATAAGGTCCGTGGCAAAAAGTTTCTTTATTTATAATATCTTTTTTTAAATTTCGTGATGTTTTTTGCGCCCAAAGAATTAAAAATGTGCCGAATATTAAAAGAATGAAACCGAGAGGCATCACCATAGAACTATTAAAAACCTTAAAATTGAAAACCAGATCAAGGCAAACGCCGATTAGAAAAAAAAGAAAATAAACAGAGTATGAATGCGCTAAAATTTTATGCACATTATGTTTTTGAAGATGTATTTTATCATTTTCCATTTTTTTAATATACCATAATTATTTAACTTCGCCAAAATTATCTCCTACGCCAGAGTGCACTTCTAGGGGAATATCGGTCTGGTAATGTAAATATGACCTTTCTAATACACTCTCCATGGCACTTTTTATTATTTTATCAGCTTGCGACAGCACGTTTTCATCTATCTCATAAACCAGCTCATCGTGTATTTGAAGCACTAAATGAACTTTGTCTAAAATTCCTATTTTCTTCAGGTCCTCTTCAGCATATCTGATAGCCAGCTTGATAACATCGGCAGCAGTGCCTTGAAGAGGAGCATTGGTGGCGGTGCGTTCAGCCATATTTTTCAAAAAAGGAATTCTGGAATTAATGTTGGGGAAATACCGTCGGCGACCAAACAATGTTTCCGTAAAAGAATGTTCCAGAGTAAATTTTTTCACTTTTTCCAAATAATCCCGTACGCCGGAAAATTGTTTAAAATAATTATCATAGAATTTTTGCGCCTCTTCGCGCGTACCTCCCAAATTTTTGCGCAAAGCGGATACGCCCATACCATAAATAATACCGAAGTTTATCACCTTTGCCCGACGGCGCATTTCATTATTGACATCTCCCAATGGAACGCCGAAAACAAATGAGGCGACTCCAGAGTGAATATCTTTTTTCTCGCGAAAAATTTGAGTCATCTTTTTATCACCCGAGAGCATCGCAACTACACGCAATTCAATCTGGCTATAATCAAAAGCGGCCAGTTTATAGCCTTTAGAAACTATAAAACCATCTCGGATTTTTCTGCCAAGTTCTGTTTTTATCGGCAAATTCTGTAAATTCGGGTCTTGGGAAGAAAATCGGCCGGTCGTTGTGCCATTTTGCAAAAATTTGGCATGTAGTCGGCCATCTTCGCTCGTCATTTTAGGGATTACATCAATATAAGTAGAGAGCAATTTCTGCAATTCTCGGTAAGCTAAAATTTCTCTGATAATCGGATTGTCTTCTTCTAATTCTTCCAAAACTGAAACTTTAGTGGAAAAAGATCCGCTGGTATTTTTCTTTTTAACCGTTTTAATGCCCATCTGGCCGAAAATTACTTCTCCTAACTGTTTGGGTGAATTGATATTGAATTCCGTACCAGCCATTTTATATATTTTTTTGGTAAGAATATCCAACTTTTTATGGTATTCATCTGATAATTTTTTAAAATACTTCTTATCTATTAAAATTCCATGGTCTTCCATTTTTTTCACTGTGGGTATAATCGGCTTTTCGATTTCTTCGTACACTTTATCCAGACTTTTCTCTTTTAACTTTTTAAAAATATAATCATAAGCTATTTGAAAAGAATTGGTTTTGGCCAGCCTCGCCGCCCGCTTCGCCGAATCGAGGCGAGAGTCTAGGCGGGCAAAAAACAAAATATCTTCCAAATTTGGATTTGGTATATCTGAATTAATAAGCCAAAGGGCAACACTGGCCTCTTGAAGAGCCTGAGGGTCCACAAGAATATGTTCGGAGGAATCTTCGCTGCGACCAGAATTATCTTGCCCTTCCAAGATGGAGGGCGAATGACGGAGAGCATATTCTTGCGGACCCTGGTTGGTTTCAAAAAAGTTTTTCAAGCGCGCAAATAAACTCCGAAATTCAAACAGAGCGAAAACTTCTTCTATTTTTTTTGGATTCACGTTCTCCCAAAAAGTTCTTGAAGGTAAAATAAAATTTATGGCCGCATCGGTCCTAATTGTTGCCAAAGTTTTTGAAAACAAAGCTTCTTCCTCATTATTTTTAAGCAATTCAATCATCCGAGGACTAATGCCGACTTTTATAAAAAGTTTTTCGTCCTTTTTAATCTTTTTATAAATTTCTTCTATTGTCCCGAAATTTACAATCAAACTTTTGGCGGTCTTCTCGCCAACACCCTTAATACCAATAATGTTGTCCGACGGATCACCGCGTAATCCTTTGTAATCCGGTAAAAGTTTTGGCTTAAATCCGAATCGTTTTATGACCGCGTCTTCGTCATATAAAATAGTGTCATTAATGCCTTTTTTTAAAGTGTAAACTTGCACTTTTTTGTCATCAACCAGTTGCATAGTGTCCATATCGCCGGACGCGATGATAATTTTAAAATTTTCATTTTTTTTATATTTCTCAACTATCGTCCCCAAAACATCATCGGCTTCAAAACCAGGCGCATCGTAAATAGGTATATCAAAACTCTCGAAAATCTGGCGAGAATTTTTTAGTTGCACTATAAGAGCATCGTCCGCCTTTACCCGACCAGCTTTATATTTATCATAGGCCTCATGTCTGAAAGTTTTCTGTGGCAAATCATAACAAGCGACAATATAATCCGGCTTTAGTTCGGTAATTATTTTCATCAGCATGCTGGAAAGTCCATAAAGCGCCCCAGTGGGTTCGCCTTTGGAGGATAAAAATTCCGGCAGAGCGTGGTAAGCGCGATGGATTATGGCGTGAGCATCCAGTAATACTAGTGTTTTATTATCTTTGGGCATTTGCTTAATTATATCACCAGTTCAAAATTTCTCTGTCTGTTTTTGGTATGAGAAATACGGACAAAATGAGTGTTCTTGGGCATAGCTTTTATAACATTTTCCGGCCATTCAATAAAAACCAAATGTTCTTTTTTATTAATAATTTCTTCCCAGCCCAGATACAATAATTCTTTCTCATTTTTGAGACGATAAGCGTCTAAGTGAAACAATAACTTATATTTTTTATTTTTAAGAGAATATTTTTTTATAATAACAAAAGTTGGGCTGCTGATTTTACTTTTTATGCCTAGATGCTTGGCAACAGCTTGAGTAAAGGCTGTTTTGCCGGTTCCTAATTCCCCCGAAAGACCTATCACCAAAGCGCCTTGGTGTTTGATGCCTTTTTTTAGTATTTTATTAAGAAATATTTTAGCTATTTCTCCAGTTTCTCTGTCATTTTTTGAAACTTTTTGCATATTTTAATACTAGCATATCCCCATATTTATCAATATTATCTTTTAAAATTAAAATAGGATATACTTTAACTATAATGGCTTTGTTTGATGAAGAAAAACAAAATAAACAACTGGAAGACTTACACAAACAAGAAGAGGAGCAACTGGTGGCAACCTTGGCCGAGTCTAAATATGGCCTCCCGTATATTGATCTCTATCGCCTAAGTGTGGACAATGAAGCGCTTCGGGCAATATCCGAACAAGATGCCAGGAAAATGAACGTTGCGCCTTTTAAACTTTTTGGGAAAAATATTTTTATCGCTCTACATTCTCCAACGGATGATCTTATAAAAAAATTGAAAGAAGATATGGAGGGAAAAAATCTGGTTCCCACTTTTTATATGGTGTCAACGGCCAGCATAAACAAGGTCTGGGATAGATATAAGGAAATTTCAATGGCGGAAAGTTCGCGGGTAGGAGGTTTGGAGATTTCCGGAGAAATCCTGAGAGAAACTGCAAAAAAAATAGAAAAAATACAGGATATCCAGAAAATGGTAACGGAAGTATTGGAAGAAAATAAAATTCATAAAATTTCCCACCTACTGGAAATAATTCTGGCCGGCGCAATCGCTATTAAAGCTTCGGATATACACATCGAGCCACAAACAGATAGGGCCAGACTGCGATTGCGCCTCGATGGCGTGCTGCGAGATGTGAATTTTTTCGGGTTAGATGTGTATCGCCTGCTTAACTCGCGAATTAAATTATTATCCGGCATGAAATTAACTTCCAAGATGGCGCAAGACGGGCGTTTTAGTATTATGGAAGAAAAAGAAGAAATAAGCATCCGCGCTTCTCTTATCCCCGGAGCATACGGTGAATCAATCGTTATGCGTATTCTGGATCCAAAATCCATCCAAGTAAAACTTGAGGATATGGGAATAGAACCTTACCTCTTTTCTGTAATAGAACAAGAAATTGCAAAACCGAATGGTTTGATTTTGGTTACCGGTCCGACCGGATCCGGAAAAACAACTACTCTTTATGCTTTTTTGCGAAAAATTTATTCTCCAGAAATAAAAATAATAACCATTGAGGACCCGGTAGAATATCATTTAACCGGCATAACTCAAACCCAGACGAATGATGAAAAAGGTTATACATTCTCGGAAGGACTGCGTTCAGCTCTGCGCCAAGACCCGGATGTGGTAATGGTCGGTGAAGTGCGCGACAAGGAAACGGCGGAAATTGCCGTGCAGTCGGCTTTGACCGGCCATATGGTTTTCTCAACTCTCCACACTAATAATGCGGCTGGAGTTATTCCCCGCCTAATTGACTTGGGAGTAAATCCAAAAATTCTGGTATCGGCCTTGTCTCTTTCTATTGCCCAACGCCTGGTTCGCAAGCTCTGCTTAGTCTGTAAAATTGAAAAGGCTCCCACCGAAGAAGAAATGAAAATCATAAAACTAATAATGGATGGGATAAAAAAGGAAGGCAAAAGTCTTTTGAATTACAATATAAATCCTGATGCGCCTCTTAAGCTCTTTTCGGTTGTTGGCTGTGATAAATGCAATATGACCGGATATAAGGGCCGAATTGGTATTTTTGAAGCAATTAAAACAGATGAAGCAATCGAAAAGATAATGCCGGAAAACCCGAGCGAACGGGAAATTAAAAAAATAGCCAGTGCTCAAGGAATACTTTCGATGCGCCAGGATGGTATTGTAAAAATACTAAACGGCATCACCTCGTTTGAAGAAGTGCAAAGTGTTGTTGATCTTAATGAGGAGTAATTTTCTACCAAACAAAAAAGCATTAATCTCTAAACAATCCTTTTGGAGCTGGGCCCCAAGAGTAACAAAATATTACAGGATAGTTCCAGCGAACTAATTAAAGTGCCAAAACGTCCTATGCAAATTCGTATAACCGATGGCTGATTGCTTAGAGATTAATGCCTTCTTAAAAAAATCTCTGTATTACATTTTACTATGATAAAACTCCCGTCAAATGCTATAATGTGTATAGCTATGTGTATATTGTGTTAATAAAACAACGATATCAGAAGTATAGCATAATATTAAACTAATGTCAAGTAAAAACATAAAAACCCCAGATAAATCAATAGTAGAAAAAATCACCAATAATGATGATTCTTTTTTAGACCAAACTCTTCGCCCTACTCGCTGGGACGAATACGTTGGCCAAAAACATATAAAAGACAATGTCAAAATCCTGTTGCGAGCAGCCGAAGAGCGCGGGCACATTCCCGAACATATTCTCTTTTATGGGCCCCCGGGATTGGGAAAAACTACCCTGGCGCATCTTATCGCCAGGGAAACAGGCAAGCCAATGAAAATTACTTCCGGGCCGGCAATTGAAAAAGTCGGCGATTTGGCTTCTATTCTAACTAATCTGACTGCGGGTGATATTCTTTTTATAGATGAAATCCATCGGCTCAATAAAATGGTTGAGGAAATACTCTATCCGGCTATGGAGTCCGGCGTTTTGGATATCATCATCGGCAAAGGGCCGTCAGCCCGCACTATCCAGCTGGACTTACCACCCTTTACTCTTATTGCAGCTACCACTCGCGTGGCTTTGGTATCTTCCCCGCTCCGTTCCCGTTTTTCCGGCGGAGTTTTCAGATTGGAATTTTATTCCAATGAAGAAATCGCAAAAATCATACAGAGGTCCAGTAATCTTTTAAAAATAGAATTGGAAGAAGAAGCATTAAAAGAAATTGCCAAGAGAAGTCGCTTTACTCCGCGCACCGCAAATTATTTCTTAAAGCGTTGCCGGGACTTCGCTCAAGTGCACCCCGAAGGATTCCGCAAAAGCGGAACCGACGGGGCAGGTAAAAAAATTATCAGCAAGGAAATGACAAAAAGTGCCTTAGCTATGCTCGCCATTGATGACATTGGTCTGAATTCTTCCGACAGAAAATTTTTGGAAGTATTAATTGAAAAATTTAATGGCGGACCGGTGGGATTGAAAACCATCGGTGCCGCAATGTCCGAAGAGGAAGCCACGGTGGAAGAAGTGATAGAACCATATTTAATCCAACTTGGTCTTTTAGAACGTTCTCCTCGTGGACGTGTCGCTACTAAAAAAGCATATGAGCATTTGGGGTTTGATACTAAAGAAAGTCAAAATAAACCTGCCTCGACTAGGCAAGGCGGGCTTTTGTAAAAAATAAATGAAAAAGTCGCTAGGACTTTTTCATTAAAAATAAAAGTGCTAACGACTTATGATGGGGAGGGGGCGAGGAGCGCCCCCTCTGTACTTCTCGCCAGGCTACAACCGGAGCGTGGCGACGTAGGTCTTCTTCTCGGTGGCGGCGATGCCCAGAACGGTAGTGCCAGCGTGAACGGTGGTATGCCTCTTCATTGTTGCTCCTTTGGTTGAGACAGCCCTTTGGACCCACACTTTGTGCGGAAAGAGCTGTTCCTTTATATAATATCATAACTATTAAAAAATATAAAAGTTATCCACAGTTTTAAAAAAGTGTTAAACTTCTATTATGAGAATTTTAGGAATAGATCCCGGATTTGAAAGATTGGGTATCGCGATATTGGAAAAGAATAAAAATGACAGAAAAGAAAAAGTAATTTTTTCGGAATGTTTTAAAACATCCGCCAAATTGGAATTTTCGGAACGGCTACGCCTGATAGGTGTGGAAGTAAATAAAGTAATAAAAAAATACAAACCGGAAGTTCTGGCGATTGAAACTTTGTTTCTGACTACCAACCATAAAACGGTTATGCGCGTCGCCGAAGCACGCGGAGTGGTAATTTACGAAGCTGTACGAGCAGAACTTGATATTTTTGAAGCTTCCCCTCCCAAGATAAAAATAGCCACAACTGGTTATGGAAGGGCAAATAAGGAACAAATAAATAAAATGGTTAAAATTTTGGTGGAAATAGATAAAAATAAAAGTTCCGATGATGAAATGGACGCTATCGCTATAGCTTTGACTGCTTTTGCGTGCATGAAAGGTTAGCAGTATAAGTTATCCACATACTCTATTGCCAAGCTTTTTAGATTTTGATACAAAGGAGGAAATTTGAGCCAAAGGCTCATCCGCCTCTGGCGGAAAAGAAAATTAT
>JBBUIX010000064.1:0-1488 GCA_038055115.1 Patescibacteria group bacterium | reverse complement strand
TTTCCGTGGTCAACATGACCAATAGTGCCGACATTTATGTGCGGCTTATCTCTTTTAAATTCTTCTGCCATAATATTATTGATTAATAACCAAAACTCAGCATACGAGAACCAGTTGCTAAGGCTTAATTACTAATGAAATTAAAAAAACATAATAAAGTGAACTTTGTATTGTCGTCGCTCGCGAATCATGTGAACCTGCGGTTCCCGCGATTTCACTCACTAGCCAATATAAAAACTGCAGAAAGTGCAGTTGTTGCTATGGTAGCAAATTTAAAAATATTGTCAACCCAACTTTAATGTGCAGAAATAGCTTTATACTTCCTAATCTCCTCACAAAGTTTCCTGGCTTCTTCTTTTGGATTCTCGGCAAAAATAATACTGCGGGAGGAATTTATGATGAGACCGAGACCTGTGCTATTTAGCCCTGCCTTGAGCACGGATTTTACATCTCCTCCTTGCGCGCCTACGCCTGGCACCAAAAAAGTCATATCGCCTATCAGGTTTCTAATTTTTTTTATTTCTTCCGGATAAGTTGCGCCGACAACCAGCATGCAATTATTGTTTTTATTCCACTCTTTTGAAACTTTTTCCGCCACAATTTGCCAAAGCGGTTTTTCTCCAACTTTTAAATCCTGAAATTCTCCCGCTCCGGAATTGGAGGTGCGGCATAAAATAATAGAGCCTTTGTCTTTCCTATCCAAGAATGGCTGCAATGCTTCCCTGCCTAAATACGAATGTAAAGTTATAGCATCAAAGCCGAAATAGTCGAAAAGTTCGTCTATATAACCTTGATTTGTATTGCCGATGTCCGCTCTCTTGCAGTCGCAAATCAAAAATATGTCCGGATAATAAACCCGCAGATATTCCATCGTTTCCTTTAATTCTTTGAGGCCCTGTTCTCCGCGCGCCTCATAAAAAGCAATATTTATCTTGAAAGCAGCCGCGTATTCATGGGTCTCTTCAATAATCCATTTACTGAATTCAAATTGCGGAAATTCATGGGTCAAAAATTTCTCCGGAATTTTCTTGAAATCCGCGTCTAGCCCAACGCACAACAGCGAATTGATTTTTTTAGCTCTGGCGTTGTATTTATCTATAATCATTTTATTTTTTTGTTTCCAAAAATTTCTTCCCGTGACCTACTGTTGTATTAATGGGTACATCATTTTTACACATTAAACAATCGGCTTCCTTGTAAGATTGAATCTCAAATTCTGCCAGCGGTAAAAAGGGGGCGCCAAAAAATTCAGAAGTAACCTCTTTGGGATTCTTATTAACCATAACGCTGACGGCAACGACTTTGCCTCCGGCGGCCTTCACCACGTCGACAACTTTTTTGGCTGAACCGCCGGTAGTTGGCGCATCTTCTACAACCAAAATATTTTTTGATTTCACGAGTTTATCATAACCACGAGTAAATTTCTGGCCTCCTTCTGGAGTTTTTTCGGTATAAACGCCCAAAACTTCTCTGCCTGTCAATTCGGAT
>JBBUIX010000063.1:0-1331 GCA_038055115.1 Patescibacteria group bacterium | reverse complement strand
TGATTCTGAGTGGAGTGATCCTTAGAAATATAAGGCAAGAGTTCATGTTCCGCGACAATTGACCCGAGCTTGTGCATTAATTGCTTGAGCTCGTCAAAAATCATTTGTTCATTTTTATAAGCTTCGGACTTTTTAATGAAAGCCAGAGCCGCCTCCTCGACTTGACGCACGCGCTCTCTGGTAATGTTATATTTCTTGCCAATTTCTTCAAGAGTTTTTTTACGTCCGTCAGCCGTCAAGCCAAAACGGTTCATAATCACGTCTGACGCGCGATTTTGTAGGCGGGAAGTTATTTTTTTGGTGACTTTTTTTGGCTTAAAAGATATGATTGGCATTTTTATATTCTTATATTATTAATTTTTTGCTTTATTTATTCTCTCTTTGCTTTAACTCGATCAAGTTCAGTCAAATACTTTTTACGAAGCCGAACGGATTTCGGAGTAATTTCTAAATAATCATTTTTACTCATAACCTCAAGGCCTCGCTCGATATTCAAAATAAAAACAGGATTTAAAGTTATGGCTTCGTCGGTGCCGGAAGCTCTCATATTAGTAAGTTGTTTTCCTTTCGTGGGATTCACCGACATATCATCCCCTTTAAGAACATTCCCGACAACCATCCCTTCATAAACCTCTGTTCCATGTTCAATGTATAATATACCACGTTCCTGTAAATTTGCAAGCGAAAAGGCCACTGCCTTGCCGGAAGTCATGGAAGTCATGGAGCCATATTCGCGTTTTTTTATTTCTCCGGCATATTCTCTAAAGCCTGTAACTCGCGAAGACATTATGCCCTCTCCTTTTGTGTCTATGATAAATTCACCGCGGTAGCCCAAAAGTCCGCGCGTCGGTATGTCAAAAATAACTCTTACTATTCCTTCTTTTTCCATCATATCTTTCATAATACCGCGCCTCTTGCCAATTTTTTCAATCACACCACCGGAATATATTATCGGAACATCAATTATCAATTCCTCATATGGTTCTGTCTTAATTCCATCTTTTTCCTTGATAATAACTTCCGGCTGAGATACCTGCATCTCAAAACCCTCTCGGCGCATATTCTCCAGCAATATGGCAACATGAAGTTCTCCTCGGCCATATACCTTGAAAAAAGAAGGACCAGAATTGTTCTCGCCTTGGTCGGGAGAAAAATCAACTTTAAGACCGACATTCACTTCAAGTTCTTTTTCCAATCTCTCTTTGAGTTGTCTGGAAGTGACAAATTTTCCTTCACGACCCGCAAATGGGGAATCGTTTATTAAAAAATTAAGAGACAGAGTCGGCTCATCAATGGCAATATGAGGCAGAGGTTCCATGTTCTCGTCTTCG
>JBBUIX010000062.1:0-2718 GCA_038055115.1 Patescibacteria group bacterium | reverse complement strand
ATCAATTTTTACTTTA
Organism: Patescibacteria group bacterium; assembly: GCA_038055115.1. GTDB lineage: Bacteria > Patescibacteriota > Minisyncoccia > Phycocordibacterales > UBA9973 > UBA9973. The sequence goes on along the minus strand of JBBUIX010000062.1, from coordinate 2,702 downwards.
CCTATTTACGGGCATCAGTTTTATTTGTTCCAGTACTACAACGGGAGGTTTTTGTTGTTTATTTCCCCTTCCCCTAAAAACCAAAAACAGCGAAACAATAATCGCTACAACCACAAAACCCAAAAGCACATATTCCGCTTGTTTTTCTTGTTTAATCGCTCCGCCGGAACATTTCATAACCAGTTGAACTATTTTGGGAACATTGGAAACTGGTGCAGCCGCGATATTCTGCTGTACTTGTTCCTGACTCGACTTTGTTTCAAATTCTTTGAGCGCCTGATTTATTTCTATATTTTTACTGATATCTATATTTTCATCCACAAGAATATTATACCCTGTAGTGAAATTTTTTCAAAATTCTACCCCGTAGTAGAGCTTCGCTTCACTACAGGGTCTACTACGGGGTTATACATCAATTTTTCTTGAAAGGAATACCGAGTAACTCAAAAAATGCTGTGCCTTCTTTTTTATTTTTGGCAGAGGAAACCAGAGTAATAGACATACCGAAAACATCTCGAATATCTTCATCGGCTGTTTCCGGAAAAATTGTGTGCTCTTTCACACCAATGGTGAGATTTCCGACATTGTCTACGGCGCTGCGATTAATGCCTCGAAAGTCTTTGGTGCGAGGAAGAGCGATATTTGCTAATTTTTCCAAAAAAGCATACATCCTATTGCCACGCAGTGTTACCATCGCTCCAATAGGGTCTCCTTGACGAACTTTAAAAGATGCGACTGATTTTTTCGCGCCCCTTAGGGCTGCTTTCTGTCCGGTGATCTTAGCTAAGCGGTCAGAAATAGCGTCATTTTTATTCTTGTCTTTCTTCATGGGGGTGCCGGTGCCGGTATTCACCACAACCTTCTTCATTCTGGGCGCAGCCATTGCATTTTTGTAATGAAAAGTATCTTTCATTTTTTCAAACGCTTGTGTTTCTTTTTCTCTAACGGTTAAATGTTTTTTCATAAATCTTTTTTGGAATTTTTGTTTGTTAAATTTCCTGATTACTTTTTTTGGCGATTCTGACCATTTTATCTCCGACTTTCTTTTTCCCAAGACGTGTTGCTGTACCGGTTTTTGGATCAAGCATCATAACATTGGAAGCATGCAAGGGCATTTCAATACTTTTCATCGTCCCTTTCTCTCCGGACTTCTTCGGACGCTGGTGTTTTTTCATCATATTTAATCCCTCTACAATGACTTTGTTTTCCTTAACTAAAACATGGACAATTTTGCCTTTTTTGCCTTTGTCCTTGCCGGTCACTATTATTATATTATCCCCTTTTTTTAATTTCATATATTTCTGTTTTCTTATTTGTTCCCTACCCCAGGGATAGGGGAATTCCCCTATCCCTGGGGTAGGGATTTTTAAATCACCTCTTGGGCTAAAGAAATTATCTTTTGGAACCCTTTCTCGGTTAACTCTCTCGGAATTGGTCCGAAAATACGGCCAGCCTTCGGGTCTTTTTTACCTTTTTCTAAAATAACCACAGCATTATCATCAAAACGAATATAGGATCCATCTTTTCGCCTATAAGCACCTCTCGTGCGCACAACGACCGCTTGATGCACGTCTTTCTTTTTTACCATTTTTCTGGGACTCGCGACTTTGACTGAAATAATAACCAATTCGCCCAAAGTTGCGTATCTTTTTTTTGAAGACCCTAAAATCTTAAACACCTTTCCCACGGTGCCTCCGGCGTTGTCTGTTATTTTCACTAAAGTTTCATTTTGAATCATAAAAATTATTTGACTACTTTAAATCTTTTATCTTTAGAAATCGGTCTTGTTTCGACTATTTCTACTTTATCCCCTACTTTGTATTTATTGTCTTCATCGTGCGCTTTGTACTTCTTGCTAACTTTGTAAAATTTTCCGTAAAGCGGATGCTTGATAAATCTAGAAACGGAGACAACAACAGTTTTGTCCATTTTGTCTGAAACAACTACTCCTTTTAAGAAGTTGCCTTTGTTGTTTAAACTTTTTTCTTTTATCATTTTGGTTTTCATAGTTGTTTATTTTTGTTCCCTACCCCGGGGATAGGGGATTTATTTAATTCTGTCAACATTTGAGCTATTTGTTTCTTTAGGCCGGACAACTCTTTCACATTCTTTGATTTTGAGCCTTCGGCTTTAAATCTGACAACTCTGGCCTCTTCTTGCAAAAGAGCCAACTTTTTCCGTAGCTCGTCTTTTTTCATTCCTTTAAAATTTTCTGTTTTTTGGGGCATATATTATATATTACTGCTTATGCGCTCTGGAAATAATTCTGGTTTTCAACGGAAGTTTGGAGCCAGCTTTTCGTAATGCTTCGCGAGCCACTGCTTCTTCCACGCCATCCACTTCAAAAATAATTCGTCCCGGAAAAACATCAAAACAATATCCTTGTGGATCTCCTTTTCCTTTCCCCATACCCATTTCGGCAGCCTTGGCAGTATAAGGGCGATCCGGAAAAATACGAACCCAGTACTTGCCGGTCTTTGTTAAGGTGCGAGAAACCACTTTTCGAGCTGACTCAATTTGATTTGATTTTACGCGTGCCTGAGTCTCAGATTTTAAGCCATAGGAACCAAAAGCCAGCTTAGTACCACGGGTGTCCGGCGACCGTGCTTTGGGATTTGAACGCTGGGTCTGCCATTTTCTAAATTTTACTTTTTTAGGTAGTAACATATGTTTAATCGGTTTTTAATTTATTTTCTTTCTCA
>JBBUIX010000061.1:0-2197 GCA_038055115.1 Patescibacteria group bacterium | reverse complement strand
TTGGAAATTATTGACCATGCTATTTAAAATTAATTCTTAAATTATATGGAAAACAGAATTAAATCATTAATAAAGAAATTGAGCAGGTTTGGGTTTAATGTTAAGCCAAAAAATCAAGATTATATAGACCCCATATGTGGCATGGAGGCATCAAGTGATTTATTAAAGGCTAACTATCAAGGTGAAAGTTATTTTTTCTGTTCAGATCATTGCAGGCAACAGTTTGAGAAAGACCCCGGGGCTTATATCGTAAAATGATTATGACTAATAATATTATAAAATCGGTCTTATGTGGGATACTCGCGAGTGCAATTCTACTCGGAGTTTATTTTATGGTGCTTACGTTGGTTTCTGGGTGGAGTTTTACTCAAAGCCAGTTCGTAGACTACTGGTATTTTGTAGTAACTTTGGCAGTAGGTTTTGGAATTCAGATTGCATTGTACCAATATATTAAAAGTTCGATGCATAGCGGACAAGGCATGGGTAAAATGGTCGGCGTATCCGGAACCACTTCCACGGCCGCCATGATTTCCTGTTGCGCTCATTATTTGGTAAATCTAGTACCAATTCTGGGAGTAACCGGGCTCGTTTCATTTGTCGCGCAATATCAAGTTAAGTTATTTTGGGTGGGAATTTTCTTTAACGTCGCTGGAATTGTGTATATGATAAACAGAATTATTAAATTCAAAAAAGATCATGAATAATAAAAATCTAACAATACTCGCATTAATACTTACTTTCTTGGGAGGTTTCCTATTTTTTTATCGTAGCGGTCCTACAAAAGAATTAGTCCCTGTTGTTAATCAGGCAAACCAGCAAACAACCACTAAACAAAATTGGGAATCAAAAACTGACGAGCAATCAGCGATTACAGTTACCGTTACCCCGATTGATATTTTCCCCCGATCAAAACAATGGAAGTTTGATATTTCTATGAACACTCATTCAATTGAATTGGATCAAGACCTGACAAAAACAACTGTCCTCGTTGATAATCAAGGCAAAGAATATAGACCAATAGCTTGGGAAGGGCCAGTCGGCGGTCATCACAGAGAAGGGGTGTTGGTGTTCAACGCCATCAATCCTTTACCGAAATACATTGAACTTAAAATTAAAAATATCGGTAGTAGTGTTACTGAACGCTTATTTAAGTGGGATTTGTAATAAGCATATAAAAAACGAAAACCATAATTTACTTTAACAAAAAGGCGGGGCAAGCTGCGGAGCATAATTCTTATTGATTGAAACCGGTTATGAAAATACCCAAATACTTGCTTTTTTGATTAAAAACTTGCTATTTTGGAAAATAATGTTATTATTAGACAAAGCTCGGATGTTTTGGGGCTTTTTTTGATGAAAAATATTTATGGAAATTAGAAATATAGCAATTATAGCTCATGTGGATCACGGCAAGACTACCTTGACCGATGCTTTGATGAGACAAAACGGTGGACTTCAAGACGAAGGAGCATCCATGGATTCAAACGATCTTGAAAAAGAGCGCGGTATTACTATTTATTCTAAAAATACTTCTATTTTTTACAAGGACACTAAAATAAATATTGTGGATACTCCTGGCCACGCGGATTTCGGTTCGGAGGTGGAACGTGTTTTGCGCGCGATTGATTCGGTGCTTTTATTGGTGGACGCGGCAGAAGGACCGATGCCACAAACCAGATTTGTTTTGAAAAAATCTTTGGAATTAGGGTTGAAGCCGATAGTGGTTATAAACAAAATAGACAAACCGGCATCCGATCCGCACAGAGTGCATGAGGAAATTTTGGAATTATTTTTTGAGTTGGGCGCCAATGAAGAGCAGGCAAATTTTGAAACAGTTTATGCCGTCGGACGAGAAGGGAAGGCGTTCAGGCATTTAGATGATAAATCCACAGACCTTTCTCCGCTTCTGGATGTAATTTTAGAAAAAGTTTTACCAGCTTCCGTTAATGAAAATGGAAAAATGTCCGCGCAAGTTTTCAATCTGGGCTACGATAATTTTTTAGGCAGAATGGCTGTCGCGCGAATTTATTCCGGGAAAATATTATCCGGAAGCCAAATTTTTGTAAAAGGGGAAAATGGAACACGTAAAGGAAAAATTACCAAACTATTTTCTTTTGAGGGCATAAGAAGAGTTGAAGTAGAAACCGCTTCCTCCGGCGACATTGTTCTTTTAGCCGGAATTCCAGATATATATATC
>JBBUIX010000060.1:0-2511 GCA_038055115.1 Patescibacteria group bacterium | reverse complement strand
ACGGGTGTAATGACTATCACTCCTTGGCATTCGCACGAAGATTTTGCGCTGGCGGAAAAATACAAATTGGATAAAGAACAAATTATTGACCAATTTGGAAAACTTCTTCCTGTCGCTGGTGAATTTGCGGGAATGAAAATTACTGACGCGCGGGAAAAAATTGTTGAAAAATTAAAAGAAAAAGGACTGCTTGTTTCTGTTGATGAAAATTATGTAAACAGAATAGCCACTGCCGAACGCACGGGTGGAATCATTGAACCGCAAATAATGCTTCAATGGTTTGTAGACGTAAATAAAAAAATCACCACCCGAGAAAACAAATCGCTTAAAGAACTTATGCTGGAACCGGTACGGGAAGGTAAAATTAAAATTATCCCGAATCATTTTGAAAAAGTTTATTTTAATTGGATTGAAAACCTGCGTGATTGGTGCATATCTCGGCAAATTTGGTACGGGCACCGCATACCAGTATGGTATAAGAATAAAGAAATATTTGTTGGATTAGAAAAACCGAATGGTGATGGATGGGAACAAGATCCGGATACCCTGGACACATGGTTCTCCTCCGGACTTTGGACTTTTTCAACTCTTGGTTGGCCAAATACAAACGCACCCGATTTGAAAAAATTTCACCCGACAAGCGTTATAAATCCCGGTTATGAAATATTATTCTTTTGGGTTGCGCGTATGATTCTGATGTCGCAATATTTAATGGGTGAAATTCCATTTGAAACAGTATATCTTCATGGAATGCTTCGAGACGCCAAAGGACAAAAATTCAGCAAATCTTTAGATAATGGCGTAGACCCTATTAAGGTTATTGAGGAATATGGGGCTGACGCCCTGCGTATGTCTATGATTGTGGGCATTGGACCGGGGGCAGATGCAAAATTTGATATTCAAAAAGTGAAAGCCTACAGCAAATTCAGCAACAAAATATGGAACGCTGCGCGTTTCGTGCTGGATAACACAAAAGATTTTACCGTTTCCAAAACCCCAATTTACGACAAAGAAGATAAAAAATCAGACGAAGAACTGAAAACCTTAATGAAAAAGATTACAAAAGAAATGGATGAATATAAATTCTACATTGTCGCGGAAAAGCTTTATCATTATTTCTGGCATACTTTCGCGGACATTATCATTGAAAGGTCAAAGAAAAAAATACTGGAAAACAAAAATGCGGATTCGGCCAGAACCCTTCTTTCCGTGCACTTAACTACTCTACTGAAAGTTTTGCATCCTTTTATGCCTTTCGTCACAGAAGAAATTTGGTCGATGATGCCCCATAAGAATAAAAACCCGCTTCGCCAAAGCAAAAGCGAGGCGAGTCTATTATTAGTTGAAAAATGGCCCTTCGACTCTTCTCAGGATAAGTCCAAATGTTAACAAGCGACCCGAAAATTTTAGCTCTGGCATTCTTGGGTGGAATCATTCCCTCCCTTTTATGGTTGTGGTTCTGGCTAAAGGAAGAAAAAAGTCCTGAGCCAAAAGGATTACTCGCCATAATATTCATTATGGGTATGATGGCGGTCGTAGTCGTTTTGCCGATTCAAAAATTTATACAAGCTCATCTGAGCTCACCTGAAGGTCAGCTTGTTCTGTGGGCCAGTGCGGAAGAAATATTGAAATATCTTGCTGTGCTGATCGTCCTTTACAAGACAAATAACGCCAGTCAGCCAATGGACTGGCCGATCTATCTCATCACTGCGGCTTTAGGCTTTGCCGCATTGGAAAATGCTCTGTTTTTGATTAAGCCATTTTTAATAAATGAGGCAACAGTAGCCCTGCTTACGGGCCAGCTTAGATTTCTAGGATCAACCCTTCTTCATGCTATTTCAAGCGGAACAATAGGTATTGCGATAGGAATTTCGTTCTACATGGAAGAATTTGAAAGGAAATTGTTCCTTTTCGCCGGTTTTTTGGTTGCTATTGCCTTGCATAGTGCCTTTAATTTTTTTATAATAAGGAATGACGGAAATGATTTTTTGAAAGTGTTCGCATTTTTGTGGGTCGTTACAATTATTGTTATGTTGCTCCTGGAAAAAGTGAGAAGAATGAGCGAAAAATTATTAATTAAATAAAAAATTATGGAAAATAAAAAAAGAAGTTTTTTTGAGAGATTAACCGGAAGTATGGGCACGGAGGAAGAACATCAGGATTCAAGAAAAGAATACTCGATAAAAGGAATCAAGTCAGAAAAAACAGATAAAAAAAATGGCAGTAACTGGATTGAAGAAGAAAATGATGAAGCGGAACTATCAGTTGATGTTTACCAAACACCGACCGATATTATTATTCAGACAATGGTCGCCGGAGTTAAGCCAGAAGATTTAGAGTTATCAATTGCTCGAGATATCATTACCATAAAAGGCCAGCGCGAAGAGAGTAGAACTATTGATGAAGATAATTACTTCGCCAGGGAGCTTTACTGGGGAAAATTTTCTCGTACCATATCCCTTCCCGCAGAAGTAGAGCCGGAAGAAGTTGAAGCTACGGAAAAACATGGCC
>JBBUIX010000059.1:0-2181 GCA_038055115.1 Patescibacteria group bacterium | reverse complement strand
TATATATTTACCAAAGAAATGAAATTTAACGAAAACAGCAACGATGTGTTAATACTGCAAAGAATATTAAATACAGACCCAGATACAATGGTAGCCACTACCAGCTGGGGTTCGCCAGGATACGAAACTGTTCATTTTGGTCCGGCAACCAGGCAAGCTATTATTAAATTTCAGAATAAATATAAGGCAGAATTAGAGACGCCAAGTTCGTCTTTAGGACAAATAGACCAAAAAACATTATTAAAGTTAAACATTTTATCGTTATCAAGCGCTATAAACAGCCTTTCGCAACAAACACAACAAACATCTAATTTATTTGCCACCCAGCTTAGCCGCGGAATGAAAGGTGAAAATGTAAAAAAACTTCAAATATTTTTAAATCAAAGCCAAGACACAAGAGTGGCATCTACTAGCTGGGGCTCGCCAGGATACGAAACTTTTATTTTCGGACCAGCAACCAAGTATGCTTTAATAAAATACCAGAATAAATATTCTTTAAATCCTACAGGCATATTAGACCAGGCGACTATTGCAAAAATAAATAGTGAATTGTCGTCAAGTTCAACTGTTGCTCAACAGACAAGTCAAACAACTACAAATCCTACTTTTACGGCTACCACAACTACTGGCGGATTTGCCGGTGGCGGTGGCAGCAGTGTTGGCGGCGGTGGTAGCTCAACTACTGTTACAATAACTCCGCCTCCTGTTCCTACAACTGCCCCTGTTCAAACTACATATACTATTATTGCTACAGCTAACGCCGGAGGAACAATTACTCCTAACGGTACAACTACTGTCACAGCCAATGCCAGTAAAAGCTTTAGTATTACTCCAAACTCCAATTATCAAATAACTTCTGTTTTAATTGATAATCAAGCTGTTAATAGCGCTTCAACTTACAATTTTGCAAATATTCAAACAAATCATACAATTGCGGTTACGTTTTCTGCTATAGCTGCTGCTTCTAATAATAATCAAGCAAATAATGTTGTATCAACATTTATTCAACCTCAAATAACCAAAACATTTACAGATTATGCATCTCCTGTGAAGTTAGGCATGAATAATGGCAAACCAAGTTCTTGGACTCGAGATATGTCTTTTGTTGATTTAAAACATATATTAAGGCCATGGGGAGGGAGTAATCCGTGGGAAGCTGACCCAAATATGAAATATGATAGTGAAAAATACCCGTTAACCGATGCGTCTACAATGACAGAAATGTATAATTATCCGCTCGGCACATACAAACTAAGTTATGAAGGCGGAGGACTTATAGATTTAGATGAAAGATATATGGGAAAAATTCAAAACAGAAAAATTGTAAATAATAAAACAACAGCCGATATAGTAATTGATTCAAAAAGTAGTTTTTTAAAACTTAGAATGAGCGGTAATACATTAGAAAACCCAATACGCAACATTCAAATAATAACTCCAGGATACCAACCAGGGCAGATTTTTACAGATGAATATATAAAAGCGATGAGGCCATTTAAGATAATACGTTTTATGGATTGGAATAACACAAATACAAGTAAAGATATTCATTGGTCAGATAGGTACAAACCAACTGACGGCCAATATTCTGGCTTTTCTTACGAAATGATGATTGCTTTAGGCAATGCTATTAAAAGAGATATATGGATAGATGTGCCAGACCAAGCAGATGATAATTATATTGAAAATCTTGCTAAATTAATTCATGACCAATTAGACCCTTCTCTTACAGCATATATTGAATACAGCAACGAAGTTTGGAATTATGCTTTTCCCCAATGGAAAAGGGTATATGCCGCCAGTCAATTAAATAATGAATTAACAGCTGACCCAATCACAAATTACTCCGCTCGCATACAACAGCAAGTTGCTTTTCAGACAAAAAAAATAGCTGATATATTTAAAAAAGAATATGGAAGTGAATTTAAAAAAAGGGTTAAGGTAGTTTTAGCTGGACAATCAGTAAATCCGTGGATAATAACTCAATCTTTAGATTTTCTAGAACAAAAATATGGAAGCAATTTAAGTGATTATTTGGGGGCTTTAAGCATGGCTGTATATATCCATCCTCCAAAAAAAACCGACACGCCCCTTACAATGGATGGTTTGTTTAATGCTCTCAATAATTATGTTGATGAACAAGTTAGACCAAGAATTAAAATTCATAAGAGTTTAGCGCAA
>JBBUIX010000058.1:0-6363 GCA_038055115.1 Patescibacteria group bacterium | reverse complement strand
CTGAGGACACTGCCGCCAGCCTGTCATTGTTTCGGGATGCCACCGGTGCGGTACAAGCAGTGGCCAGAACGAGACACGCAACGATGATCAAGATTCTCATTTTTCCATCCTTCCTTTCAAGAGCACTACGCCCTCTATGGGCAAATGCGCACAAATTCTTAATTAGTACAGCATACTATAATATAAAAGTCAATAAGTAAAAAACACCCCTTGGGGGTGTTTTTTACTTATTTTTATTTAAATTTTACTAGATTCCTTTCAAATCTTCCATTGCTTGGTCAACCGTCTTGAGTGTGGGAGCAGAACTCACTGAACCCGTAGGACCTTGAGGCCTTGTGCTTCCGGCTGGTTCATTGATTTTTAGATTTACGCGAGCATTATTTTTCATACCAATGATGCGAAGCAAGGTGCGGATAGCTTTTGCGGTATTACCCATTCTTCCGATAATCTTTCCCATGTCGGCAGGATTTACGGTCAGTGAGATAAGCACGCCCATTTCATCCACCGTGCGATCAATCTTTACATCGTTCGGATTATCCACGAGAGCCTTTACCACATATTCTAGAAATATCTTGTCAGCTTCTTCCATAGTGTTTCAGAATTTATTTATAATTTTTTCCGCCTGAGGCGGATCAGCCTTTGGCTGAAATCTTGGCAGTGTTACGACCCAATACTGCTTACGGAAATTATACAGGATTATTTTTTTGCTTTCAACTCTTTGCGCTTTTGTGTCGGATGTTTCTTGGGTAATACATTTATTTTTTTGCCTTCAATGATTTTGTCGTGCACTAAAAAATTATGCATTGTGTCTGAACATTTCGCGCCCTGGCTAATCCAATACTTTATTCTGTCGACATTTAAATTTTTCTCTCCGGCTTTTGGATTATAGGTGCCTAATATTTCTAAAAACCTTCCACTCTTGGTGCTGTTTTTTGAATCAGTTAAAACGGTCCGAAACGCCGGATCATTCTTTCTACCTATTCTCTGAAGTCTTATTTTCAACACAATAAGGACAGCTTAACATAAATTATTAAAAAGGCAAACATAATGTAAAACGACGTCGTGCAGGAGGACCCGCGACGACGCCGTTTATGATACCGAGCTCGATAATTTGAGCTCGGGTCGATTTGCTAATGGCGACGGCCATGACCGCCACCGCCGGTGCCATACCACTGATTGGTGCCGTAAGCACCACCACCATAGTAGCCTCCACCGCCGTAGTAGTACCCGCCGGTGTAGCCGTAGACGACTGGAGTATAGCACCCCAGCCACCCGCAACCTTGCGGTTGAGAAGCTTTCGCTTCTGCCTTGGCTACATTCTCTTCGGCCTTGATTTTGGCCAATTCGAGTTTCGCCCAGCCACCACTACCCTCGAGTGCCTTGCCGGTATTGTCCCGGTAGGTCACCGTGGTCACCGCGACATTCGCTGTGGCGACGCCGATTGGGCCAGGAACAACAGGAGTAGGTGCGACGATCGAAGTTGGCGCGAGTTGTTTGGCTTCACGGATCTCTCTCTCACATCCGGCCTTTAGGAGCTTTTTATAATCTCCTTTCAGGTTCTTGGTGTACGAAAGAGTGTAGCATGCGCCCGCAGGAGGCGGAGCAGAGGCGGGAGTCTGGGCGTTGGCCAGTGTAGCCAACACCGCGAAAAGTAAACATAGCGTTTTCATGGAACAATCTCCTTGTCTTCAGGGTGCTTTACTAGCTCACCCTATTCGGTAGAAAGTATAGCACGTTAGAGCTATTTTGTCAAGTCAACTATGGGGTTAAAAAGGCCTTTAAATCTGGCCTTTTATGCTATATTTAAAAGGTGAAAAATCATACAAACAAACATATAAATAAATTACAGGGCATTATCTCCATCTCCTCCAAGGGCATAGGATATGTCAAGGTTCTGGATTATAAAGACGACATAGAAATTGATTTCAGACATTTAAATACTGCTATGCACGGAGACATGGTTGAAATAATTCTGCATCAAAAAGGAAAAGATAGAAGGACCGGTGAAGTAATAAAAATAATATCGCGCGCTAAGACTCGTTTTGCCGGAGTTTTGGAAGAAGAAAATAAACTATTTTTCTTGAAACCGGATGACATAAAAATGTATACGGACATTTTAATTCCCAAGGAAGCTTTAAATAATGCTAAAATAGGACAAAAAGTTTTTGTGGAAATAGTTTCCTGGAAAGATAGAAACAAGGCTCCTCTGGGAAAAGTAGTAAAAATTTTTGGGAGACCCGGCGATAATGATACTGAAATGTACGCGATAGCGCTGGAGAAAGGTTTTGATTCAGAACTTCCTAAAAAAGTAGAGGAAGAAGCAAAAAGAATAAAACAAAACGGAATTAAAGATACGGATTATGCAGGGCGTCGCGACTTCAGAAAAACTTTGACATTCACAATTGATCCCTCGGACGCAAAAGATTTTGATGATGCAATATCTTTCAAAGAAAATGCAAATAATGAATATGAGATAGGCATACATATTGCCGACGTTTCGCACTATGTCAAAATCGGCAGCGAACTGGATATTGAGGCGCGCGAGCGAGGAACTTCGGTTTATTTGGTGGATAGAACAATCCCGATGCTCCCAGAAATACTTTCCAATGATTTGTGCAGCTTAGTCCCCCACAAAGACCGGCTCACGATGAGCGCGGTTTTTATTGTTGATAAAAATGCAAAAGTAAAAAGTGAATGGTTCGGGCGCACTATCATACATTCAAAAAAAAGATTTACCTATGAAGAAGCCGAGGAGATAATAAAGGGTATTAAACCTCAAAAATCGTCCGCGCCATTTCATAAAGAGCTTTTTATTTTAAATAATTTGGCAAAAAAATTGACCAAGGAAAGATTTGCGCAAGGCGCAATATCACTTGACCAAGAGGAAGTAAAATTCGTCTTGGATGCCAATGGGGTGCCGCTCAAAGTAATAAAAAAAGAACGCGGCGACTCAAACAGGCTGATTGAAGAATTTATGCTTTTGGCAAATAGAAAAGTAGCGAAAGTTCTATCTCCCAGAAACATTAAAGGCATAAAAAATGAAAATGAAAGTGTGTCCATTTATCGCGTGCACGACTTGCCCAACAAAGAAAAAATGGCTGATCTGGCATTTTTTTTACGAAGTTTGGGGCATAAAGTTTCCCTACAGAATGGAGTTATTCCAACGCGTGAAATAAACAAGCTTCTCGAGAGTCTGACGGGTAAAAACGAAGCGGATATGGTGCATCGCGCGGTTATCCGCTCTATGGCTAAAGCCATTTATTCTACAAAAAATATAGGACACTACGGACTTGCGTTTGAATATTACACTCATTTCACTTCCCCAATTAGAAGATACCCGGATATTATGGTACATAGATTGCTCGGTAATTATCTTGCAAAGAAAAAAGTCGGAAAAGACAAGTTATTTGAATATGAAAAAATTGCCCTAATAGCGCCCGAACAAGAAAAACGCGCCTCTGACGCGGAACGTGCCTCTATAAAATATAAACAAGTGGAATATATGTCTAAACGTTTAGGAAAAAATTTTGACGGAGTTATCAGCGGGATAACCGAATGGGGTATGTATATTGAAGAAATAGAAACAAAATGTGAAGGCTTGGTGCGAGTACGAGATATGAATGATGATTTTTATATTTTTAGTGAAAAGAAATTAGAATTAATCGGACAAAAAAAGAAAAAGAAATATCGCCTGGGTGACCGCGTCAAAATAAAAGTAAAAGGAGCTGACTTGGAAAGAAAAACAATAGACTATGTTTTAATATGACCCATTCGACAAAAACTCAGGCCTTCGCTCTGAGGCTCAGGCTCGAAGAGGTCATGGTGAGTAAAATCGAACCATGAAATTTCCTATAAATTTAAAAATTAAATTAACATTCTGGGTAATATTTTCCGTGCTAATTGGAATATTTCTGGCATTTTTTGTACTATCGATTTTAAAAAACAAAAATACCTACCAACCCAAAAACAATCAAGCTTCGGTTGTACAAATCATCGCCCCAGAAATAGTAAAATCTGAATATTTCTACATTAATAAAGATACAAATGGACAACTTAAAATCTCCGCCAAGGCCTTTTTAGTTGGTGATTTAAATACTGGAGAAGTCATTTTAGCAAAAAATCAAGACCAGAAATTGCCAATTGCTTCTATATCCAAACTGATGACGGCGCTGGTCACTAAGGAAATAATGGCTCCGGATAATACAGCGCAAGCGCGAGTAAGTAAAACGGCTCTGGCAACTTCCGGCAAAAATGGCGAATTAAAACTGGGGGAAAAAATAAAAATTTCAGATTTATTATATCCTCTCCTCTTGGAATCAAGCAATGATGCAGCCGAAGTGCTTGCCTTATATTTTGGAAGAGATAGTTTTATTTCAAAAATGAACCAAGTAGCAGAAAAATTAAAAATGTCCGGAACATCATATGAAGACCCGAGCGGACTTTCTCCGGATAACCAATCAACTGCTTCCGATATATTCAAATTGGTGGGATATTTAGTGCAACAACAACCGGACTTGCTTAAAATTACAGCCGAAAGGAGTTATTCCAATAAGAAACACAGCTGGTCAAATATCAGCCAGTTTCTGGGTAAAGATGGTTATTTGGGAGGTAAAAGCGGATACACGGATGAAGCGAAACAAACAGTCGTTTCTCTTTTCTCCCTGCCTCTTGGGGAAACTGGTTACCGTCCTATTGCCATCACGCTGCTGCAAAGCTCTGATCGCCACAAAGATATAGAAAGTATTTTAAAATATTTAGAGAAATATATATATTACGGCGGAGAAGCAGATGCAAATACCAATTGGGTACAAGAAAAAGTTGGAATGCCGGATATCAGAAACCCAAATTTTGTGACATTTACTTTTGCTGGGGATATAATGCTTGACCGCGGGGTAAGAAATTCGGTTATAAAGAATTTTAGTAATGATTACTCGGCGCTTTTTGAAAAAATAGATATATTAAAAAAATCCGATATTATTTTCGCTAATCTGGAAGGTACCGCATCCGACCAGGGCGTTGACCAGAAAAATTTATATTCTTTTAGAATGGACCCGGCTATTATTCCGGCTTTAAAGGGCGCGGGTATTACTATTTTATCTATGGCTAATAATCATGTCGCAGATTGGGGCCGTATCGCTTTTATTGATACCTTGGCACGTTTAAAAGAAAATGAAATACTTTATACTGGCGGAGGAAACGATAAAACAGAAGCCGAAACACCGACGATTATTGAAAAATATGGAATAAAAATTGGCTTTCTGGGATTCTCCGACAAGGGACCTGATTATATGGTCGCAAGCATCGACAAAGCAGGCGTACTTCTTGCAAATGATCCGGATTTTGATGAAATAATAAAAAATGCGTCAAAGCAAGTTGATTACTTGGTAGTTTATTTTCACTTTGGTGAAGAATATCAAACTAAGCATAATAAGAGGCAAGAATATTTGGCGCATCGGGCAGTTGACGACGGAGCGAAACTCATCATTGGCTCGCATCCGCATGTTGTGGAAGATACGGAAGTTTATAAAAATAGTTTTATCGCCTACTCGCTCGGTAATTTCATTTTTGATCAATCTTGGAGCAAGCCGACAATGCAGGGTATGCTTTTGGAATTGAAATTATACAGAGATGGTTCTATGACGGTGAAAAAAGATCCTACTCAATTAAATTCTGTCTTTCAATTAAATAAAATAATTCAAGGCAAAGAAGAGAAAGTGAATTTTAAGAAATAAAAACTTCGTCATAAGTAAAACTTATTTAGCAATCTGGGTAGCTTCTTCAAATTTCACGGATAAGAGTTTGGATGCCCCATCGGCGCCGATTGTAATACCGTAAAGAACTCCGGCTCTAGACATTGTTTCGCGATTATGAGTGACAACGATAAGTTGTGAACGTTTGGAGAGTTTTTCCAGCATATCTCCATATTTGCGAGAATTCGCTTCATCCAGCGCCGCATCTGTCTCGTCGAGCACTAGGAAAGGCGGCGGATTAACTTGCGACATAGCGAAGAGCAAAGCGATGGATGTGAGCGATCTTTCTCCTCCAGAAAGCGCCTGAAGTTCTTTCACTTTTTTGTGTGGCAAAGAAACATTTATTTCTATTCCTTTTTCAGGAATAGTTTCCTCTTCGTCGCCTATTTCTAATTCTAATTCTTCATCCATCTCTTCATAATTTTTTCCCGACGCTGGTGATCGGGATCCCGACCCCGAAGGGCGTCGGGACTTATTTTCAATAATAATGGAAAGTGATCCATGCCCGCCACCAAACATCAGTGAAAAGAATTCTTGAAATTCCACATTTATTTTTTTAACGCCTTCTTTGAATTCTATATCTATCTTTTCTTTCAAATCCACAATAAGCTTT
>JBBUIX010000057.1:0-4940 GCA_038055115.1 Patescibacteria group bacterium | reverse complement strand
CCGTGAATTAGAAGCATTTTCCCAATTTGGTTCCGACCTTGATGATGCTACCAAGCGCCAGCTGGAGCGCGGTAAAAGAGCCGTCGAGGTGCTAAAACAGCTTCAATATGCGCCAGTCAGAATGGAACACCAAGTTGTCACTCTTTATGCTCTGACTAAGGGCTTTATGGACGATGTGGCGGTTGAGAAAATAAAAGAATTTGAACAAGGGCTGACGGATTACAGCGAGCGCCAGGCGAAAGTTTTTTATAAAGAGATTGTTGAAAAGAAAATGTGGAGCGAAAAAGGGGAAGAGGAATTAAAAAAAGTAATAGAGGATTTCAAAAAATCTTTCATCAAGTAATTAAATTTTTATGGCTGGCACAAAAGAAATTAAAAGACGAATAAAAAGTATAAAAAATACGAAAAAAATCACCAAAGCGATGGAGCTGGTAGCGGCTTCCAAAATGAAACAGGCCATTTCAGCGACACTAGCTGCTCGCCCATATTCCGGCTATTCATGGGAAGTGCTTGAAGCATTAGCCGAATATATATCTGAGAGCACCCATCCGCTTCTGGCAACCAGAGAACCCAAAAAACTTTTAATTATTCTGATCACTTCCAATAAAGGTCTTTGCGGAGGATATAATTCGCAAGTAATTAAAAGCACACTGGCAAGCTTAAAAGAAAATAAAGATAAACAAATTGATTTTATATCGGTTGGCAAAAAAGGGGAATCAATGTTGCGACGGCTTAGTCAAAACATTGTTGCTTCTTTCAACCAGCTTTCCGAAAAACCCGGAATAGTCGAAGTTTTTCCGATTGTGGATATGGCAACTCAATTTTATAAAAAAGAGGAATACGACCAAATTTTTGTCGCTTCAACTTTATTTTTTTCCGCAATTTTACAAAAAGCGGACGTAAGGCAATTGCTGCCAATTGATAAAAAGACGACTTTGCAGAATTTAAAAGAAATAAAAGAACAAACTTCGCGTACGGGTACCGATTATATTTTTGAGCCCGACTACGAAAGCCTTATGAATATTATTGTTGAAAAAATAATTCGCACCAGGTTCTATCAAATGATTCTTGAATCAAACGCCTCAGAACAATCTTCCAGAATGGTGGCGATGAAAAATGCGAGTGAAGCTTCCGACGAAATGATTGACGATTTGACTTTGGTATTTAACAAAGCCAGACAAGCGAATATTACCAAAGAAATATCCGAAATCAGCGCCGGCATGGTAAACGTAAGCTGATTATTATCAATAAATTTATTAATAACAAAAATTTCCGCCCAAGGCGGACAAGATTATGAAAACAACAGGAACAATCAAGAGAATAGTCGGGCCGGTTATTGACGTGGATTTTGGAGATAATCTGCCGGATATTTACACTGCCTTGGAAGTTATGAAAGGCGGTAAAAAGATTATTCTTGAAGTTGAACAGCATTTAGGTTCGGGAATGGTTCGGGCGGTGGCGATGGACACAACTGACGGCCTTTCGCGCGAAATGGAAGTCGTAAATACCGGCGCGCCTATTTCTGTACCGGTGGGCAAAGCAACTCTCGGACGCATTTTTAATGTCTTGGGCGAGGCCATTGATGACTTGCCCGCCATCACGGCAGCCAAAGGGGATGGCAAAGTAAATCGTATGCCGATTCATCGCCCGGCTCCGGAATATACGGCGCAGGCGACAAAAATTGAAATTTTAGAAACCGGTATTAAAGTTATTGATCTTATTTGTCCGGTTTTAAAAGGCGGTAAGGTAGGTCTCTTTGGAGGTGCGGGTGTCGGTAAGACTGTCGTTATCCAAGAATTAATTCACAACATTGCGTCAAACCACGGAGGATATTCGGTTTTTGCCGGGGTTGGCGAACGTACTCGTGAAGGTAATGATTTGTATCACGAAATGAAAGAATCCGGCGTTATTGATAAAGTCGCTATGGTTTTCGGACAAATGAATGAACCGCCGGGCGCGCGTCTGCGTGTAGCGCTCTCCGGGCTCACGATGGCAGAACATTTCCGCGACGCTGAAGGCAAAGATGTGCTTCTTTTTATCGACAACATTTTCCGTTTTACCCAGGCCGGGTCGGAAGTGTCCACCCTGCTTGGTCGTATTCCTTCAGCCGTGGGTTACCAGCCTACTTTAAGTACGGAAATGGGAATCTTGCAAGAACGTATTACTTCCACTGATAAAGGTTCGGTAACTTCTGTACAGGCTGTCTATGTGCCGGCGGATGACTTGACCGATCCGGCTCCAGCCACGACTTTTGCCCATTTGGATTCCACCGTAGTATTGAATCGTTCACTTTCAGAAATCGGTATTTATCCGGCGGTGGATCCGCTGGACTCATCGTCCACGATTCTTGATCCGAATATCGTAGGGCGAGAACATTACACTATCGCTCGAGAAGTTCAGCGCGTGCTTCAGCGTTATAAAGACCTGCAGGATATCATTGCGATTTTGGGTATGGAAGAACTTTCCGAAACGGACAAAGAACTGGTGGCCCGTGCTCGTAAAATCCAGAAATTTCTTTCCCAGCCGAATTTCGTGGCAGAACAATATACGGGAAGAAAAGGTGTTTATGTGCCTCTTGTTGATACCATTCGTTCATTTAAGGAAATTTTGGATGGCAAGCACGACGATAAATCGGAAAATGACTTTTACATGCAAGGTGCGATTTAGAAAAAATGAGTGCTAAACAGCTAAAACTTAAAATTGTTACTCCCGAAAGACTTATTTTGGAGGAAATGGTTGATCAAGTCAGTTTGCCGACTACCCTTGGCGAGATTACAGTTTTACCGGACCATATTCCTTTGATTTCAGAACTAGCGTCCGGAGACGTGGTGGCGTATGCAAATGGCGAACATATACCGATAGCCGTCGTAGGAGGTTTTACGGAAGTGAAAACAGGGGAAAAAGGAATTACAGAAGTTGCCGTATTGGCTGATTTTGCCGAACATGTTTCGGAGCTTTCAGGTGTGGCAATTGAAAAGGCCAAAGCCCGCGCCGAAGAATTAAAAAATTTGATGGAAAATAAAGAGCATGTGAACTTTGAACACTTTGAGTCTGAGCTTGAACGTTCACTCACCCGCGTAAAAATTGCCGACAAGTGGAGGACTAGAAAATATAGGAAATAATAAAATTTTCTATAAAAATTTTAAAGTTATATGTCAAAATTTTATGTAGTAGCGACACCGATAGGGAATCTGGGAGATATTACGCTCCGAGCTATTGAAACATTAAAAAATGTGGATTTAATATTGTGCGAAGATACCAGAGAAACAAAAAAGCTTTTGGATAAATACAATATCAATAAGCCGACGATGAGTTACCATGCTCAAAGCAAGTTCGCTAAGATAGATAAAATTTTTGGATTACTGGAAGAAGGTAAAAATTTAGCGCTGGTGTCAGATGCCGGTACGCCCGGAATTTCTGATCCGGGAGCGTTGTTGGTATCTAAAATAAAAGAAAAATTTTTGGATAGTGTACAGGTAATCCCAATTCCAGGGGCAACAGCGCTGATAACCGCGCTTTCTGCCTCCGGTTTGCCGACCCATGAATTTACTTTTCTTGGTTTTTTACCGCACAAAAAGGGAAGAGAGACATTATTTAAAGAAATAGCTCTGGCAAAACGCACTATGGTTTTTTATGAATCTCCGCACAGAATTTTAAAAACTTTGGAATCACTTACAAAATTTTGCCCGGATAAAAAAGTTTGCATCGCGCGCGAACTTACAAAAATTTATGAAGAATTTAAAACTAGAACTCCAGTAGAAGTTTTGGAATATTTGAAAAATAATAAAGAAAAACAAAGAGGGGAATTTACGGTAATAGTTGCCTGAGTGTCAAAGTGTCTCTTTGACATATTTTTAAAAAAGTCCGGAGGGACGCACGCGGATAATTCCGGTGCGTCCTCGCGGGTTGGGTGATTTAGGAGCACGATGGCCTCCTATTGTCGGCCAGAATGGAAGGTGGTGCCGGCATCTTCGTGGTAATTGGTGGGAGCGGGGGTGGGAATCTCAACTTTCTGAAAAAGTGTTCCTCCCGGACCAAATTCTCGTTCGGCTTGTTGCAGAGCCAAGCTCGGATCGCTCGGCCCATCAAACTCCGCTGGTTGCAGTTCTATTGGCGGAGTCGAATTGTGTTTGTACATGTACAGCAATGCGTGTACTCCTTTCGTTTAGAATATAAACTATATCAAAAAAATTTACAACCTCAAAAAGAAAACCCGTCCGGAAGCGAGAACGAGTTCTCCCCACCCGGGCGGGTGTGATTGTGATATAGAACGCATGACGGTACCCCTACTTATCTACCATCTCGTCAGGATGGCGGACAACAACAACACGCGAACCCGCGGGCTCGCGCAATTTTCCAGGTCCGTACTGTGCCCCTATCTCGGCGGCTTTCTGGGGGCCGCCGTCCGTCTCAAATTCTATTGGGTGAGGGGGGAAATCCTCCCCGATTTCCAATTCCCAGATATACTTCATGATACAAGAACTCTCCTTTCATTTAGAATATAAACTATATCAAAAAAATTTACAACAAGTCCTCCGGGTCAACAAATATTTCAAAAGATGGCGGGAGGGAAAGGAGTTTTGCAAGTAAAATTTCATCTATCGAAGAACCGGCAGAAATTTCTGGTAGAGACCATTTTTGAGGATCTATTTTTATCAGCGCATTGGTAACATATTTACTTTTGAGTCGCGCCACGAATCCGCTGAAAATTTCAGGAGAATATTCTTTAAAAATTTCCTCCAATACTTTTTTGGCTCTGATCGTTTGTTCTTTGTCGCCCAGGTGCGTAATTTTTATAAAACGTTTAAAGGGCGGATAATCAAGATTTCTTCTGTCTTCCAACTCTGCCCGCACAAAAGACAGTAGATTTTCCGATTTAATCGCGAGAATTGCCGGATCATTTTCATTCTTAGTTTGGATAATAAGTTTTTCCGTCGTAT
>JBBUIX010000056.1:0-1098 GCA_038055115.1 Patescibacteria group bacterium | reverse complement strand
TATTCAAATGCGGAAATTTGTCATCGTTTACCGAAACACTCTGCTCATTTTCCCGGCTTTTGCTTATCTCATTTAATCTTATTCTCGTCCACCTAGAGATAATTTTAAAAGCTAAATTGAATAATTCTTTTTGTTTTCTTTCGTCGCCAAAACCCGATTTTCTTACTTGATGCAAAATTATATTTTGTAAATCTTTCTCACTCGGCTTTTTTGTTAATTTCAAAACTGCGTCAATGGATCCGTGCACTATATTCCCAAATTCCAAACTTTCGCTTTTTGGTTCCGGCAATTGAAGTAAATTCCTGAAATACCACTTCCACGGACATTCAAAAAAATTATTCAAAAGCGACACGGACACCTTTCGGCCTTCATAATCTCTGGCGACCAATTTTACCAAGCCCGCCGAATTGGTAAATTCTTCTTTATTTTGTTTTTTCTCCACATAAGCCTTCTGGTCACGGTCTAAAATAATTTTTTCCGTTTCGTCGGCTTTTTGTTTTTCAAAATTATCTTCCAAATCAGCTACAATATGCGCCAATTCCTGGTCTCCCCCAGTATAAGATTTTAACGCGTAAGAAACAGTGCAAAATCTTTTAGCGCGGGTAATAGCCACGTATAATTCCCGTTTTAAAACCATTTCATCTTTTTTTTCAACTTTCTCTTTAATAGATTCCGGTAAGGAAAAACCTTCCCGTCTGCTTCCGGAAAAAGACCTTTCATCCATATGCGCTATCCACACATAATCAAATTCAAGTCCTTTTGAGCCGTGCAGGGTAAGGACTTTTACGCCCTCATTCGGAGAAAATACGGCCAGTGGTATATTTTCCCCATATGTTTCTATTCTTTCCAAAAAACCCAGAAAGTCGCTTAGATTTATTTTTGGATTTTTTTCCATCTCAAGCAAAGCTAAATGAAGTATAGTCCTTAAAACTTCTATTCGAATCACCAATTCTTCGTGATTTTTTGATGTATCAAGCAAAAATTCTGTCCCGATTTTTTGGATAAAGGGATAAAGGGATTCGGTAGAATATGAAAGCCATAATTTTAATTTTTTAATCCAAATATTTACTTCGTTTTTATCTTTAAATAAATTATTTT
>JBBUIX010000055.1:0-3276 GCA_038055115.1 Patescibacteria group bacterium | reverse complement strand
TCTATCGACCCCAATACAGAAGGATTTTCTTGTGTCATTCCGAAAAAACATTTTGGGAGCGATGTATTAAAGATGCCCAACGACATATTGCAACAATTTATTGTTGCCACCAAGAAGGTTTCTAAAATTCTTGAAAATTATTATAAAGATGTTGGGCGCGTGGGACTAATTATGGAAGGTACGGGGATTGACCATGCCCACATTAAACTTGTGCCAATGCATGGCACAGAAAATTTAAAGCAAGGTGAATGGAAACAAATTCTTTCAGGAAAAGAACATTGGTTTGATAAATATGAAGGCTGGATATCTTCAGCCAGCGGACCAAAAGGTGACTATAAAGAACTTAAAAAAGTTGCAGAAAAACTTAAAAAATCTTTTAAGTAGTTATTTCTTTATTTATTATTCTCACTAGCGCAAGCTCAAGTGGTAATTCGGCAATAAAGGCATTGTCTATGTTTTGGTAGGCTTCTAAGAGAACAGATAACGCCCCTGAACGAAGCATTCCTTCTTTATCATTTTTAACCAGTGTTTTTAGGAATTCTAAATCCGTTTCCCCTAAATCACCCGCCATTTCATCTTTTAATTTCGGCGCATAGCGCAATATTATCGTTACGCGGAACTTTTGAATAATTAATTTGAAATATAATTTCATATCCAAATTCATCTCCGAAGCTTTTCTCACAGCTGATATTCCCTTCTCTAAATTTTTTTCCGCAATGGCTGAAATAAAATCATTTACCAGAATCATTTTGGGCGCGCCGGTTATTTTTTCCACATCTTCCCTCTTAATTTTTTTGCCTTTAGAGAAATTCAAAACTTTCTGAAGCTCACCCAGCGCATCGCGGAATGACCCGTCAGCTAAAATAGCCAAAAGTTCTGCGCTTCCGGCATCCAACTCAAAACCCTCTTTTTCTGCGATGTCCAGCAACATTTTTTTACATACCGTGTCAGATGCTTTTTTAAAAGTAAAAACCTGACAGCGAGAAATAATTGTCTCGGGCACTTTATGAAACTCAGTCGTAGCCAAAATAAAAATTACATGCTTCGGCGGTTCTTCCAGAGTTTTGAGCAATGCGCCCCAGGCATCTTTAGAGAGCATATGCACTTCATCTATAATGTAAACTTTGTATTTTGAATCGAAAGGCAATACTCGCACGCCGTCGCGCAGTTCTTTTATATCCTCAATTCCCCTATTTGAAGCGGCGTCTATTTCATAAAGATCATTAGTTGATACGCCGATATTCGTGGCAAAAACCCTAGCCACTGTTGTTTTGCCTGTGCCCCGCGAACCGACAAAAAGATAGGCGTGAGAAACCTTATTGGTCTCCACGGAACTTTCTAAGACTTTCACGATATGATCTTGCCCTAGAACTTCCTTGAAATTTTTCGGCCTGTATTTGCGATATAAAGCCAAGTCGTGCATCGAACCAGTATACCAAATTTTCAATAAAAACTCTAGAAAAAATCATTAATTAGTCATCGTCGTCGCCTGATCTAGGTGGAATTATTGGGTTTGGGTTTGCTATGGGTGGATTAGTTGGATTTGTTGGACTAGTTGTAACTGTTTGGTCTAAGTTTCCAATATAATAAGCAGCCAGCATTGCCGTAGCTGAAGAAGAGTGGGACCCAGTCCCTCCTTTGGTGGTGAATGCCACAGTCGCATCAGTGCCACAATTTGGTAAAATAGCTTTAGCCTCACCCGGATGATTTGGTAAAAATGTAGTAACATCGTAAATTTTACCGGAGATTAAAAGCCAACAACTTTGGGCTGAGTTGTGTTTAGATAATTCGGCGGTGGATAAAACTAAATCAACATTTGGATTAATTCCAGTAATAGAAGCACCGGCTTGATTAGTTCCATTTGTATTTAATGTTGCAGCTAACGGACTGTTTTGGTTATGAGAAATCAAACCAGCTGTAATTACAGCCACCGTAATTGCCCAAAAGATAAATAAAGATATAGTGGTAAGTTTTTTCATGGTTCAATTTTATTCACCATGACCCTGAGTTTAAATCGAAGGGTCATAATATTTTATAGACTGAATTCTTCCGAATAAATTTTATTATTGTCAAAATTTAATTTTATAAATTGTTCCTTTAAACTGTGCATAAAACCAACCGGCCCGCATAGAAAAATTTCAACATCCTGAATATAATCAATATTTTTGTAAATAAAATCAGCTGAAATGCGACCCTCTGTTTCAGAAAAATATTGATGGAACTTGAGATTATAATTCTGTTTTGAAATTTCTACAAGTTCTTCTTTGAACGCCATTTCATCCTCATTTTTTGTTATATAAAAAAGATTTATCTTATAATCTTTATTTGTTTTATCAGAATTAACTTGTCTGGCCATGCTTAGAAATGGCGTGATGCCTATACCGCCGGCAATCCAGATTTGTCTTTTTGATTTTGCTTTAAGATAAGAGAACGCGCCAAATGGTCCTTCAATTCTACAAATAGCCCCCGGTTTCAATAAATAAACCATAGACGTATAGTCGCCTAATGATTTGATTCCTAAAGATAAATTTTCACTATGAAGAGAAGATGTAATGGAAAAAGGATGTGATTCCGAAAGAATACCGTTATTTTCAAATCTTAAAAAAACAAATTGTCCCGGTTTGAATTTAATTTTTCGAGCTAGGGGTGAAAGCTCTAACTCAACAACCTCATCATTCTCTCTTATTATTTTTTCTAATTTATATCTATATTCTCCTTTTTTATAAGCTCCCCAAATAGTTCTATAAAAATAAGAGTAAGCGCCTATAATAACTAAACCAAGCATGTAGTATTTTAGTATGGCATTATTAGAAATATCACTGGGTACCAATAACATATGTAAACTTCCTAAAAATAAAACTACACCTAGATATTTATGTGTATTTTTCCAATTTTCATATTTAAAATTTAAATAAAAAGTAATAACCATTAAAACAATAAAAACAAGCAAACCCAATTTGCCTAAATTTATTGCCAAATCTTGAGCCGAAAAAATAAAAAGAAAGGATGCTTTTAAAGAAATATAAAGATATTGAATAATTAAAAAAGTTGGATGAAAAAGTAAAAGACAAAAAGCAATTGCTCCGATAACATGGTGTTTTATATAAACCCTATTTAATCCGTTAAACAATTTATCTAGAAATTTGAAACGGGCTGCCAGTATAAAATTAATAGAGAGAAGAGCCATACCCAAAAGTCCCATTATTTGCCCCAAACTGCGAAATATCATTCCGGACGAAGATAAACGGCCGGTAATCGGCATCATACAATACCATA
>JBBUIX010000054.1:0-23286 GCA_038055115.1 Patescibacteria group bacterium | reverse complement strand
CCTGAGCCACTTGCAGATTAGCGGTGGGGGATATTGTTCCGATGCCGATGTTGCCGGTTACTCTATCAAAAGTCATCACATTATTTGCCGTTCCGTCGTTAATTCTATCCAAATAAAATTTTCCATCAGTAAGTGTATCCAGTTTAAAATCAAATCCATAAGTAGGAGCATTGTTTTGGCGGATTGAAAGAGCGGGAGAAACTGAATCATCTGGAGAATTTATCTGTAACTTTGCCCCCGGACTCGTCGTCCCAATGCCGACATTGCCAGTGCTTCCCAATCCCACACTTATTAATTCATTTAATCTAAGTTCTTTGTATACTCCGCCTGTACGATCGTATGCAAGCATTGTTCCATACCCAGATGCTTCGTATCCTATTTCCACCCCAGTTCCGCTTCCGGCGACCGTAGGACCGAATGCTCTTATTGAACCATTCACATCTAATTTATTTGTCGGCGCCGTTGTCCCAATACCGACGTTGCCGTTGCTTTGTATTGTCAACACTTCCGAGCCCGCAAAAGCGCCGAAGGTCGGCATAAACTTTAATTTATCCGAATCGCTTCCATCATTCCCAATAGTCCATCTTGTGCTGCCGCCTTCTCCAAATGATAATTGAGAGTCTGAATTACTTGGAGCGTTCACTAGTATTCTGGTGTAATCAGCGGCAGTACTGCTAAATGTCCCAACTATGTTAGAACTATCCAAAACGGTTAGAGGCCCCCACAATTTCGCTCCCCCTGCCTCATAGAGTTGAAATCTAGTAGTCCAGTTAATTGCATCCCCAGCCGTACCTAGAGGAGAAGTATAAAACGCTATGTCTCCAGCGGCTAAGTCTGCCGGCACACTACCATTGGTTGACAACAACATCATACTACTAGCTCCAGTACGAGCTAAGCGGTCATCGGCGGGCGTGCCACCGTAGTACCAATTTGATATAACATATGATTCTATGGTGGAAGACGCCAACGCTAGCTGGCCACCCGTTATCGTTCCTGGGGCATAGTCCACAAATGAGTCATTAGCATAAAAAGACGGGATAGTCGCCACACCAGCAGGAGTAAGTGAGAATACCGAGGAGGCATCAAACGCCCCAAACCCTGGCATAAACTTTAATTTATCCGAATCGCTTCCATCATTACCAATAGTCCATCTTGTGCCGCCGCCTTCCATGAAAGAAAGTTGAGCATCGCTGTTGGCCGGAGCGTTAATATTTACTCTTGCGTAATCAGCGGCAGAACCATTGAAGTAGCCCATGATATTATCGGCTGATACCACTTCCAGTTTAGCTGTCGGCGCCGTCGTTCCAATGCCCACCTTGCCGGCCTGTAATATTGTGACTGTAGGATTATTAAGGCTTGCTCCTAAAAATAATGGATTGTCGTTAACAGACCTTACAAATCCACCCGTAACCACAGAACCATTCCCCATCCAACCAAGACGCAGTCCGGCTGTATCTGCAACATTCGTGAGAGCCATTACATTATGTTCACCATTTGTCACATCATTTGCGGCCTTTAGGTCTAACAATGCCCCCGGCGCCGTTGTCCCAATACCGACGTTGCCACTGTCTATTCTCATCCTTTCCGTCCCGGCCGTATAAAAAACAATTTGATTTGATTGAGTGTCGCCATAACCCTGCAAATCAATGGCCGATGTATAGGCCGTAGACGCGCCGGTTCCGCCAGTTGAAAGTCTCATAAATCCTCGATTAGAAGATGTTGTGCTGTAAGCCCTGACTTCACCAATTACCGGTGTTGCGCTTATTACCGGTATGCTATTCTGAGTGGCACCCGAAAAAACCAAACCACCACTTGCAATTTCTAATTTACCATTTGGCGCTGTTGTCCCAATCCCCACATTGCCAGTTCTCGTAACGGCCAAATGTACTGTTGCATCATCACCGGTAATATAGGCATAACTATTATTTAGCGTGGATTCCGCTTTTGTCCCGAAGCCGGCATTATAGGCTCCGGCCGAAGAGAGGTTGTAAATTTGAAAACCCGCATAGCTATCGACGGTTCCCGTTCGTTGCATACGCAACAAACTCGCATTATCAGCGCTCACGTGCAATGTCGCCCCCGGACTTGTTGTTCCAATCCCGACGTCGCCGTTATTTAAAATAGTCATTGCAGTAGTTCCTCCATCAGTTCCACCGACAAATTGATGAGCAATACCCGTTAGTGTTCCTGCTCCGGTGGTAGATTTATAAATTATATTTGAACCGGCAGCCGTGCCACCGATAAGTAGCGGAGTAGTTACGGTCGTGGCCGTCGCAGTTCCCAGAGATGAAGTCGTGGCATAAAGAGTTTTGCTTGCGGCAATGGTTGTATCGCCATTTAAAGAAACCGCTCCCGTGCCGGTGCTGAAAGTATTGGCGCCGGTTTGTGAAAAGGTTCCAGCGATATCCAATGTCGCCCCTGGCGCCGTCGTCCCCAACCCCAACCGATGATTCGTAGCATTATAAAAGAAATTCGCATTGTCCTCGGCGATACCCGACGCGGCCTGGAAGAAAACCGAACCGGGAGTCAAGGCGGGATTCATGGAACCGGTTACGCTGCCGGTAATCGTGCCGGCCACATTCAGATTTCCAGCCAGCGCCGAATTTCCGGTAACGCTCAAAGCTCCTTTGAGGTTAGAAGTTCCGGAAACATTCAGATCCGTAATGTTGGCCGTGTTGGCCGTTAAAAGATTAGAGGACAAATTAGTGGCCGAAAAATAACTGGCGCCGCTGAAATTAGCGGCCGGATTCGGCTGAACTATGCCCACCGGTATGAAGACCGCCGGGATGGGCGCGGGGGAGGAGGGCTGGATGTTGCCGACTGTCTGGCCGACATACATGGCATTACTGCCGGTGTCGCCCTTCGGCCCCGGCGGACCGATCGGGCCTCGAAGCTTAGCGACGATGCTTGGATTGCTTAATAATTTTTGCAGAGAGGAAATGAGCGTGGTCTCGCTACTGACCGAAGGGAAAGTTGGAATGGAAGTAATTTTAAGCGGAGCTGTAGCAACTTTAGTTGGAGAAGTTTTTTTGACAATGAATTGCGTGATGTAATTTTTATACGCCTGGAGCAAATCCGAAACATTTACTATTCGTGTTGGTGCAGCTGATTGGGCGATATAATTTTTGTATGTAGCCGTCAAATCAGAGGTGTTAGGTTGGGAAGATTGCTCGGTAGATAATTTAGCCAAATTAGCGGTTAAGAAATTTACCGGTATGGAAGAAATACTTTTGAAAGTATCGGAGAAGTTAAGATCGCTGACGGAGAATAGGCCTACTATGAGCAGAAGGCTGAAGGCGAAAAGTGAGAGCTTCATTCCGGGCGAGAGAGCTTTTCTTTGTTGGAGGTCTCTTGGGGGTTTTGAATATTTGATATTTTTTACTGAAGAAATTTCTTGATTTGATATTTTTTTACTCTCGCCATTTAGACTAAGACCGGGTTCAGATGGCAGTCCTAATTTATTCAAGAAATTTTTATAATTAAGAAGAGATTCCTCTTCTACATACCAAACACGACTGATTCTTTTTGAATCAATTTTATTATTTCTAGCCAGCTGGCCTATATAATCTTTTGAATAACCCGTTATGAAACTGGCCTCTTTGGCTGAAATATATTTCTTATTATCAAAAAATAGGCTCGGACTCATTAGGATAATTATATCTTTCAAAACCATATAAAAATACCAAAAATATGTGGAAAACAAAAAACATCTCGGTTAATCTCGGATAGACAAGATGCCTCAAAATAATCAATTTTTAGCTTTCACTAAACTTAGAACTTTCTGGTTTTTAACCACCAATCTATCCCAAATTTGTTTCTAAATTTCCTGATCATCGATCTGAAGGAATCTCATAGCTTCAAAAATTGAGGAGAATTATAATTTCTAAACTCTTCTAAACTTTAAAAGAGACGATATAATCCATTTTTTACTTATCCACAATAAAGATTGCTAAAGCTTCCTAAATTTTATATTATTAATATAATTCTTTAGTAAGGTTTATAAATGTAAAACTATGACTAATTCATTTGTTACAATAAAACAGGCATCCATTATTTTAGGAGTTTCTCCTCTGACACTCCGTAATTGGGATAAGAACGGAAGACTGAAAGCCTTGCGTCATCCTATGAATAATTACAGAGTTTACAGGATAGAAGATCTGGAAAAAGTTATACAAGAAATGGAGGCCGGAACAAGGTTCAGAAAAGGCAAAAGAGAGTTCAAAAAGGTCATTATTAGACATCTGACGGATTAGCAATAAGACACAAACATTAAAGGTGTGTCAATGCCTATTTTCTGTTAAAAAACCAAATTACTGATACTTCTTTTTTTGCAAAGTTGGAGAAAATACATTAGTATTGTGAAAGAATTATTTTTTTTATAAATTGCCGTTGTAGCTCAGTTGGTAGAGCACGTTCTTGGTAAGAACGAGGTCGACGGTTCAATCCCGTCCAACGGCTCCAGAATTTGCCGATGTAGCTCAGTTGGTAGAGCACCGCTTTCGTAAAGCGGGGGTCGACAGTTCAATCCTGTCCATCGGCTCATGGAAAAAAATAAAAGTGAAATAGAAAAAGAAATAGATATCTTGGAAAAGGCGATGCTGGCTCCTGATTTTTGGAGCGACAAAAATAAAGCGCAGAATATTTTAAGGGAGCTGGCGCTTTTAAAAGAGAAAAAAGAAGGTGTAGGCAAATACGACAAAGGTAATGCTATTGTCACTATAATTTCCGGCGCCGGCGGTGATGATGCGGAAGATTTTTCGGCTATGCTTCTTGGTATGTATATGAAGTATATAAATAAAAAGGGTTGGAAAATTTTTTTTATTCATGAACATAAAAATGATCACAGCGGATATAGAAATGTTTCTTTTGAGATAGAAGGCCGTTCAGGCTCTGAAGAGCCCTCAGGCTCGATGAGCAAAAATGGTCCTTATGGAATGCTCAAAAACGAAGGAGGAGTGCATCGACTGGTGCGTATTTCGCCTTTCAACGCGAAAAAATTAAGGCACACTTCTTTTTCACTGGTGGAAGTTTTGCCGAAGTTTTCCAAACTGGAAGAAAAAGATATTGTTCTTCGGCCGGAAGATTTAAAAATAGAATACGCCCGCTCCAGCGGGCCGGGCGGGCAAAATGTAAATAAAAGGGAAACAGCCGTCAGGATTGTTCATATCCCGACGAACATCTCTGTCCATGTTTCCGCTGAACGCTCTCAAGAACAGAATCGCGAGCAAGCCCTGGCTATTCTTCGAGCAAAGATTTTCAAAAAAGCGGAAGAAGAGAAGAAAAGCGTAGAAGAGATATTCAATAAAAATTTTGGAACAGAGATAGAATGGGGAAATCAGATTCGTTCTTATGTGCTTCATCCTTACAAAATGGTTAAAGACCACCGAACCGATGCCGAGACATCCGATGTTAATGCGGTTCTAAATGGCAACCTGGATTTTTTCATTGAGTCGGAGAAAAATTTGTGACCCTTCGAGAAATAAACACTCAGGCCTTCGGTTCTGAGACTCAGGCTCGAAGAGGTCATGGTGAGAAATTCCGAACCATGATAGGATAAGTAAGTGATTTATTTTAATAATGTTTCAAAAATTTATGAAGATGCGACCGCGCTTCTTGATGTCACCTTTACGGTTGAATCGGGAGAATTCATTTCCATTGTCGGGCATTCCGGCGCCGGCAAGACCACGCTCACGAAAATGATTTTGGCGGACGAGATTCCGACCGAGGGCACGGTCTTTTTCGAATCAATCAATGTGCATAAATTGAAAAATAAGGATTTGACCAAACTCCGCCGGCGTATCGGCGTGGTATTTCAAGATTACAAATTACTTTCCAACAAAACCGCTTATGAAAATATCGCTTTTGCGATGGAAGCCGTCGGTAAAACAGAAGAACAAATACAAAGCGATGTTCCGCATGTTTTAGAACTGGTTGATTTAAGCCACAGAGTTTTTCATTTTCCAAGCCAAATGTCGGGAGGCGAACAGCAACGTCTGGCGATAGCGCGGGCGATTATCAACCAACCCGAGCTGGTTATTGCCGATGAACCGACGGGGAATCTGGACCCGGTTAACACGCATGAAATAGTCCAGATTTTGAAAAAAATAAATGATCTTGGCACGACAGTGATTTTAACCACGCACAATCGCGGAGTAATTGAATCCATTAACAAAAGAGTAATTACAATGGAAAATGGGAAAATTATCAGGGATACCAAGCATAGCAAGTAATATGGTACAATTACAATTATGGCTTTAGTTACATTTAAAAGAATTATAAAAGCCGGATTCCTGAACTTTAAAAGAGGCGGGATTGTTTCCTGGGCAGCCGTTCTAGTGGTGACGATTACTCTTTCGGTCATTACTCTCATTATTTTTTTACAGGCGGTCTTGCATTTTTCTCTCAATCAAATTAAAGACAAAGTGGACGTAACGATTTATTTTACCGTTAGCGCGCCCGAGGACAAAATCATGCTTTTAAAATCCTCTCTGGAACAATTGCCCGAAGTGGCGCAAGTATCCTATACTAGCGCGGACGAAGCATTAAAACTTTTCCGCAGTCGCCACCAAAATGACTACCCGACGATTCAAGCTCTGGATGAAATAGGCGACAACCCGCTCGGTGCATACCTCAATGTTAAAGCCAAAGAGGTTTCCCAATACGAAAGCATTGCGAATTTTATGAAATCGGACAATAGGCTCATTTTAGGCTCGGCTTCTATCGTGGATAAAGTAAATTATCATCAAAATAAATTAGTTATTGACCGGTTAAATACCATAATATCCGGTGCCCAAAAACTTGGTTTTCTCATAACGCTGCTTTTGGTAATTATTTCTATTATCATCACTTTTAATACAATTCGATTGACTATTTTTATCTCTAAAGAAGAAATCGGCGTGATGCGCCTGGTGGGCGCTTCCAAAATGCACGTGCGCGGGCCTTTTATGATTGAGGGTGCGATTTATGGCGTTATCGCGACGCTCATTACCTTGCTTCTTTTTTGGCCGGCGACTGCTTGGCTGGGACATAATATGACCAATTTTCTTGGAATCAATATATACGATTACTATCTTTCAAGTTTCTTTCAAATTTTTGCAATCCTTTTATTATCAGGTATAATCCTAGGGATTATTTCCAGCTTTCTGGCAGTCAGAAAATATTTAAATAAATAAACATGCGAAAAAAAGAAACAAAATATATTTTTGTAGTAGGAGGCGTGATGTCAAGCGTAGGCAAAGGGGTAGCCGCTGCGTCTATTGGCACCATTCTTCAAGGCAAGGGATTTAAAGTTACTGCTATGAAAATTGATCCTTATGTGAATGTAGACGCAGGTACAATGAACCCCACCGAGCACGGTGAGGTTTTCGTTTTAGACGACGGAATGGAGTGCGATCAAGATATGGGAAATTATGAGCGTTTTTTAAACCAAGATCTGTCTGGCGCGAATTATATGACCACCGGAAGTATCTACTTAAGCGTTATCCAAAAAGAGCGAAATTTGAAATACGGAGGGAGATGTGTTCACGTCGTGCCTGATATTCCGCTTGAGGTTATTTCTCGAATTAAAGAATGCGGTCGCAAAACAAAGTCCGATATTGTGATTGTTGAAGTTGGCGGAACAGTTGGAGATTATCAGAATATTTTATTTCTTGATGCTGTACGAATGATGAAGTTTGAAAATCCCAACGGCGTTCTTCTTGCTCTTGTGAGCCATGTTCCAGCTCTGGGTGCTGGAGGAAATGAACTTAAAACTAAACCGACCCAGCATGCTATTCACTTTTTGAACAGCGCCGGTCTTCATCCCGATATGGTTCTGGCCAGGGCAAAAGTTCCTATTGATGATAAGCGTAAAGAAAAACTGGAGTTTATGTGCGGGCTGGCAAAAGGAAGCGTAATTTCAGCCCCCGATGTGGAATCCATATATGAAGTGCCTATAAATTTTGAAAAAGACCATTTAAGCGATTTTATTTTTAAGAAACTCAGACTTCATTCTGGGAAACAAGATCTCAAAGAATGGAAAGCTCTGGCAAAAAAGGTCAAATCCTCCCGAACTGTTGTCAGCGTTGCCATTGTTGGGAAATATTTTGGAACAGGAAGTTTTTTTCTTACGGATGCTTATATTTCTGTTATTGAAGCTGTAAAACACGGGGCATATTTTCACGGAGCCAAGCCGGTTATTGAATGGATTGATTCGGAAGAGTTTGAAAAAAATCCTAAAGCTCTAAAAGACCTGGATCAATATGACGGTATTATCGTTCCCGGAGGATTTGGTGGCAGGGGCATTGAAGGCAAAATTGCTGTAATCAAGCATGCGCGGGAAAATAAAATTCCATATTTTGGCTTGTGCTATGGAATGCAGATGGCCGTTGTTGAGTATGCTCGCCATGTTGCGAACCTGAAAGATGCGCATACCACGGAGATTAATCCTCAGACATCATATCCGGTTATTGACATCTTACCGGAGCAGAAAGAATTGATGAAACAAAAAAAGTACGGAGCCACGATGCGCCTGGGAGCTTATCCGGCAAATTTGAAAGAAGGAAGTATCGCGCTTTCTGCTTATGGAAAATCTGAAATTTCCGAACGCCATCGTCATCGCTATGAAGTTAATCCGGAATACATAGAGCAACTTCAAAAAGCCGGCCTAATTTTTTCCGGAGTCTCACCTGACAGGCGTCTTATGGAAATTGCCGAGCTTTCACGCAAAGAACATCCATTTTTTCTTGGAACCCAATTTCACCCTGAATTAAAATCTCGTCCGCTTGCTCCGCATCCGCTTTTTACTGCTTTTATCAAAGCTTGCATTAACAAGAAGAAGAAATAAAAATAGTTTTTTAAGCAAGAACCGTTCTTGCTTATTTGTTAGGTTGAAGAAGTTGTAAAATTTCTGGTGGGAGCTGGAAATTCGGATTAATTTCCAGTATTTTTTTCCAGTTACTAAGAGCTTCTTCGTATCTTTTTTCTTTCCAATATAATAATCCCAAATTATAATAGGCATTGTCGTAGTAAGGATTATTTTCCAATTCTTTTTTATACTCCTCTTCCGCCTCGGCTAATTTATTTTGATTAGCATACACCAAACCCAAATTATTATGAGCCATTGGTTCTTTTGGATTAAGCTCTAAAGCTGTTTTGAATTCCTTTTCCGCATTATTCACATTGCCATCCAAATAATACATCGCTCCCAAATTATTATGATTGAAAGCGAAACTCGGTGAGGTTTCCACAGCATTCTTCCAAAAACTGAACCCATTTTTATAATATTGGTTGCGATAAATTGTTACAGAAGAAAAAATTAAAATCATTAACAAACCAATAGACAGAATAATTTTCTTCCAATTAATTTCATAATTTATTTTTTCCTTTATGAATATTGGAAGTTTAATCATACCCAAACCTAGAATTACAAAAATAAATCCAAACATAGGCAGATAAATTCTGTTTTCAGAAAATTCTGGAACCATATTCACCGGTTTTATTAGTGTCAGCAGAATAAAAGTTAAAAACCACGAAAAGCCGAAAACAATCAGTTTTAAATTTTTCTTTTCACTTAAAATAAACCAAATTGCCAATAAAAATAGGGAAATTATTCCATAGAAGAAAGTCATGTCTTTTATAACAGGGAAGACTGATAAATTAAGAGGCAAAAATATTTTGCCGATAGCCGGAATTAATGACGGCAAATTTTTATAAATGGAAAGGAGAATATTATAATCGGCATTGCCTATAAAATTATGCAAAACCGATATACGGATTAAAAACCAGGCAACCACAATGCCGACATAGCCAGCTCCAAGTTTTAAATACGTTTTATAATCTTCAATTATTTTTTTCCAACCGATAAAAATTAAAACATATATGGCGCAAATAATTGGTAGCACGGCGGCTGTTTCTTTGGTGAGTAGCGCCAGCGCTAAAAAGATGAAATGCCATATAAAGTCTTTTTTCTTTTGGTTTTGTATAAAATTAAGAAAATAAATGAGTGAAAGAAAAATAAAAATAGCCAAAAGGGAATCATTCCGACCGGCAATAAAAGCTACGGTTTGCGCCGTTAGGGGATGAATACTAAAAATTAACGTCAATAAAAATGCCACTTCTTTTTTTAAATTAAATTTAAATAAAAACCAAAAAAGCAGGCAAGATGCGAGAATATGCAGTAATATATTGCTGAAATGCGACATAAAAACAACAGCTCTTTCTCCAAACTGCGCGTCTAACACAAATGTCAGCCGTTCCAGGGGGCGATAAAAAGTTCCACCATTGTACGGTGTTCGAAAAATATCCTCGCTGAAAGCTTTGGGAATATTTGATAAATCTTTATTAAACTGGTACTGACTCGTTACCAAAACATTGTCATCCAGATAGACAACGTTAAAGAAAAGCGTTGCCGAGTAAACCAATAAAATTGTAAAAGCAATCCAGAAAAATGGATGCCAAGATTGCAAGAATGTTTTATAAAATTGGTTTTCTTTATCGTTGATCATTTTTTTGTGCGATAAGAGTTATTACCTCTCCGCTTTTGGAAAAATATAGAAAGAAATTAATTAAGAGGCAAGGCAAAAATAAAATAGCAAAAAGAAAAATATGCCAGATTATTTTTAAATTAAAATTTCTGTTTTGAAGCCATTCAAAAAAATAGGAATCCGAATCAGTTATAAAATTTACGATACTTTGCACGGAAGTAAAAGTTGAATATTCTAAAGAAAAAGTCCTGATTTTTTTAGTTTTTAAATTATACTTTTCAAGCAGGGAAGTCAGAGATGAAGGCGTGAAAAAAGTTAAATGATGTTTTAAGTCCAATGCTAACCAATGTTTTTGAGTTAGTTTTCTTGTCCACGAATTAAAATTAGGAACCTCAATAAGCAACAAGCCTTTTGCATTTAGCAATTCGTAGATTCTTTTCACGTATTTTTCTGGATTCTGTACATGTTCTAATACATGCCAAAGAGTTATAACATCAAATTTCTGTCCCAAAGATAATTCAAGTAGGTCTTTGTCATAAATTTCCAATTTTAGCTTTTCTTTTGAAAATCTATAAGCGTTCTCGGCAATTTGAGTTCCTGCGGTTGTTTCGTATCCGAAATATTTTTTCATAAAATAAAGCATCCATCCTCGGCCGCTTCCAATATCCAGAATACTCTTAGCTTTTGGTCTTAAAATAAAAATTTTACAAGCGCGCATAAAACGGAATGCTTTAACTATCCACTCAATTGCAATACCGAACCTGCTGGCATTTTCCTTTTGATAATAATTATCATAAACTTCTTTTGAATTTAATAATTTTTGTTCATCTCTGTGAACAAAAATTATTTTACAGGATAAACATTTACAGAGCTTGTAGCCCTTTGCTTCTAAAACAATTTCGGAGTTTTTATTTTGGCAAATCATGTAAAAATATCACTAGTCTTTTTTAAAAATTTTTCTTATACAGACTCTAAGAAAAAATTTCAGTGCCGTAAAAAGCGTGAGAATGCCATATTGCAAGCTATGAAAAAAGTTAATTGAAGAAGATTCTGCAGTGTATCTGACGGGAATCGGGATATCACCGATACGATATCCCTTTTCTATAATCTGGAATAATACTTGGCTGTCAAAAACAAAGTCATCGGAGTTATTCATAAAATCGATTTTTTCCAAAACTTCTCTTTTATAGGCTCTCATTCCGGTATGCCATTCGGATAAATTATATCCGCTTAATATATTTTCACAGAAAGTCAGAAAGCGATTGGCGAAATATTTATAAGCGGGCATGCCCCCTCCTAGCGCTTCCTTTCGGGATCGTATTCTTGAACCCAGCATCACATCGCAGTATCCTTCTTCAATAAAACCCACCAAATATTTAATCACCTTGGGATCATATTGATAATCGGGATGAATCATAATAATGATATCCGCGCCTTTTTCCAAAGCGATACGGTAGCACGTTTTTTGGTTGGCGCCATATCCCTTGTTCTGATTATGGCAATAGACGGTTAAATCAAGTTTTCGCGCCAAGGCAACTGTTTCGTCATTACTACCATCATCAACTAATATAATTTCACTGACAACATCTTTCGGTATTTCTTCCACTGTTTTTTTCAGAGTTTTCTCGGCATTAAATGCTGGAAGGATAACAATAACTTTTGGTTTTTTGATCATAGTCTTAGATATTTTTGAATATAACTTTAAAATAGGTGTAATTTATCCAGGCGACAACAAGAGATGCAAACGCCTGAGCCAAAAGATACCAAAAACCAATTATATCAACAAGAACGTACATCAACAAAGTATTTAAGCCGAGCACAATTAAAGCAAAAATAAAAAAATTTAAAAATTGTTTGTGCATATTATGTGTTGAATAATTTTTAAATGTCGAAAATTTATGAAGTAGATAGCTGATTATTACCGCACAGCAAAAAGCAATAATGGTTCCGGTCAAATACCACAATTTAAAATAATGAACGCTAATAAAAAGAATTGCCAGATTAGAAGCTGTTGCAAACCCTCCGGCAAGAATGTATCTGGTTATATGAATGTATTTGGACATAACATTGTTGTCGCGCCGGAATTCAATTCTTAAGTATTATTAAATGAATATGAAAATGGTCGGGAATGGATTTCTTTCTTTCTGTAACCTCTGCGATAAGCTCGTATTCTTTTTCTATATAGGCTGATTTTATCGATTCAAATTCTTTTTTTTCTGTTTTATTTAATTCTTCATAAATAATATGTCTTTTAGGAATAATCATATGATTGATTTTAGCTATACGATCCCAAGGGAATTCATTATTTACGATTTTCCAATGTTTAAATTCTTTAATCAATTTAGTTTTATTGCATAAATTGCACTCATCCGCCAAAAATCCTTCGGCTATGAATTTTTTATATTTTTGCTCTGTTTTTTTAGTTCTTTGAACTCCCATAGTTTGATTGTAGCAATAAGTGAGGAGTATGAGCAAATTTATTTGCTTAATGTCCGAGCGTCATTGCTATATGGTAATCCATATATCAAATAAATCCTTTATATTCTAGAAAAAATATGCTAAGTTTATGACATTGGGAGACCCGCCTTGACTCGTGTCAACGCGAGGCAGGTCGTCTAAATCCTAAATGAGTAATTATTTTCTCTATATACTTAGAAGCACGGTTTTTAATAAAAGTTATACGGGAATAACCAATAATTTAGATCGTAGAATAAAGGAGCACAATTCTAAAAAACATTTTTATACTAAACGTCATTGTCCGTGGATAATGATTTACAATGAGAAATATGATAATCTAGAAGAAACCAGAAAACGTGAAAAGTATTTAAAATCAGCTTCTGGTAGAAAATTCCTTAAGGAATTATTTAGTAAAATATAAATATTGGGAGATCGTCTAATGGTAGGACACATCCCTCTGGAGGATGTTATCTTGGTCCGAATCCAAGTCTCCCAGCACTTCGGCTCGCTTTGCTCGCTCAGTGCAGGCCCTTTTATACAAGCGAGCCGAAGTGTCCTGAGCTTGTCGAAGGGCGTATATGTATTTTGTATATATTATAGAATGTAAAGATAAGTCACTGTATACTGGAATAACAAACGACCTTAGTCGTCGGTTTAATGAGCATAAAAATGGAACGGGAGGCCATTATACAAGTTCAAAAGAAGTTGTTCGCATAATATATACAGAACAATATCCGAATAGATCTTCAGCCTTAAAACGAGAAGCTCAAATAAAAGGTTGGAGAAGAGAGAAGAAATTAAAATTAATTAGCTTGAGGTAGGTTTTGATGTCCGAGGAGGTTATAAATATATGGAAGAAAAAGAGGAGTTTGAAGGTGAATTAAATTACATAGATCCATCCCGCCTTATAAAAGAAGACAAAGTTGAAAAGTTTAATGACTTTTTCTTGACTCTTGCTGTTGTATTTAATGATCTAAAAGATTTGGACTTTTTTGAGCAATTAGTTATTGGAAAATACAGAAAACCTCCATTCGAAGAAAGAACGGTGCATTCTGGTGAATTTGGAGGGATACTTACGCATACAAGAAAAATTTTCATCAGCAACTTGCGAGAGTTTTTTGAATTTTTAAAAGAAAATAAAGAAATAATTTATTCTGCTGAATTTAAAGACGTTTTAAGTAAAACCAATAGAGATATTGAGCAAAGGTGGAACAACATTGTAGATATTGCTCTTAATAACGAAACAACTAATATTAAAGATTTCACACAATATTTAATTGAGGTAAGAAATAATGCTGCCTTTCATTACTATCAGCCAGGGGGTCTACGAAAAGCTTTTTGTAATTTTTTTTATAAAAAAGATAAAATAAAACAAAACGAACTAGCATATTATTATATAGGCGAAAATACAGCCACAACTAGATTTTTTTATGCAGACGCTGCTGTCCAAGAATACCTAAGGTCAACAGGCAAAGAAAATGCTCATGAATTTAACTATAAATATAACAAGGAAATAGGATCAATTTTGGGCGATATAACTATTACTATATTGAGACTGTTAAAAGCTTATTTAAAAAATAGACCAAAATAAATTATATATTCCGAGGAGCTTCGAAATGTTATACTAAGTTATCCTCTAAAACCCTTGTGGAGTAAGGTATGAAAATATCCGAATCCGATGATGTCAGCCAGCTTGACATAGTAATATTTTCTAGTAAAGCATTCTTGGCTATTTGTTCCTAATAACAACAGTTAGTTCAACAAGGAAAGGGAGAAGGAAGATGCCAATGGCAAACTCAGCCGCAGGTTACATCATCCAGGGAGCGAAAAGTAACCGCTTCCTAAGCAGGAAACTGCGTTTCGTCAAACACAGCAATCGCGAACATACGTCGGGTCTCCAGCGTGCCTGGGTTCACGACGAGAGCGTTCTGCTGAAGGGTGGGAACTGGACCACCGAAGCAACTATGGTTTACCCCGCTCGCTTCAACCCGTGTCACGACCACACCGAAATCATGGGGAATTGCGTGACGTACGAGGAATTCCTTCGGGAACACGTCCAGCGGGTCGTCTAGATCAGTAGGGATAAATAGCCAACATCATTGACCGCTTTTACTGACGACCGTGTCGGTACGAGCGGTTTTCAGTTTTTATATAAATTATGCTTTAATATGGGGGTTCCAACTTCGCACCAAACACCCAGCTCGTAAAAGTAGTGTTATAATGAGATTATGAAATTAGTTATTGAAGAAGAATTTTATGGTCTTTTTTTAGAAAATGATAATACTGGTAGTGTTATTGAATCTAGAGCTCTTGGTGAAGGATTCCGAAGACAAGATAAAAGACATATAACTGTTTTGAGTGGCTCAACCCGAGAGTTGTTAAAAAATATTTTAGATAAGTTGTCTTTAGAAGAAAAGAGAGTTGTCCTTGATAAAATCAAAAATATTTTTGAAGGTTTAAAATGGGAATTTAAACCAAAAGAAATTTACCGAATAAAAAAGACAGGATATGTTGATAATCCAAATATATTAGAAAATAGGGAATCTTATATTAATATAGTTGAAATGCCTGACATGGAAATTTTTTATTTAAAACTTAATTCTTTG
The DNA here is from genome assembly GCA_038055115.1 of Patescibacteria group bacterium. GTDB lineage: Bacteria > Patescibacteriota > Minisyncoccia > Phycocordibacterales > UBA9973 > UBA9973. Next base: position 7,760 of record JBBUIX010000054.1, on the reverse strand, counting down.
TTGAAATCTAATTTACCCACTCAAATACCACATATTACTCTTTTTACTAAAGGAGAAAGAGAAAACCCAAAATGGTACGGAATACCAATCCCATCGACAGAGGAATTCAATAGCATGAATCCTGAAAAGATTTATTAAGAAAGATTCCAACTTTGTCCCATAACGCCAGCACTTCGTTGCTACGTTCCTCAGGGCCTTCGGTCGTGACAAAATTCAATTTCTGTTATAATGCATACATGGAAATGAATTCAGTAAATGAATGGGAAGCAAGATTGAAAAAATTGGGTATGCCTTCGGAAATTCAGTCTGAACAAGAGAAAGCAGCTGAGGCTGGCGTTGAACTTATTTCAACCGATATGGCAAGCTCAGAAGCTGAAGCGCTGGCTCTAAAATTAAAAAAAGAAGACCCTCGAAATATTCTGGGTGGATTTCCCAACAGTACAGACTCAGTGGTCTCTTTAGTAGAAACTTTAAGAGAGGAGTGGCTGGCGCAAGATATATCACCTAAAGATATACATTTAGTTATTCACGCATCATGCGTTAATGGCCATGACTGTATCACCTTGGCCTATAATGGCGGGAAAATATATCATTACAATACAAAAAACATTCATGGATATTCACGCGAAAAAATGGTCTCAAAATTGCGAACGCATAATCTTTCCTTTGTTGAAAAATGAACTGAATAATTTATAAATATAAAGAATATGATATAATTATTGTTATGATGGAAGAAAAAAAGAGAGTTGGCGCAGGATTTGGAGTTATTTTAAAGAGAGAAGAGAAAATCCTTTTGGGATTACGGCATCCCGATCCCGATAAAGCCGACTCCGCTTTTCGGAGCAGTGGAGAGTGGTGCTTGCCTGGAGGCAAACTCGAGTGGGGAGAATTGCTTGAAGAGGGAGCAATACGAGAAGTAAAAGAAGAAACAGGGATCACAATACGCAATCCTAAAGTTATTTCTGTTCATAATTGCAAAAACGAACATGCTCATTTTATGACAGTTGGCCTGCTGGCTTATGAATGGGAAGGGGAAGCAAAAGTAATGGAGCCCGATGAAATTACCGAATGGCAATGGTTTGATTTGAATAATTTACCGTTTCCGCGATACTTTCCCAGCTTTGAGGTTATAGAAAATTACGTACTGGATAAATTTTATATACAAAGACTTTAAATTAATGATTAAAAAAATTTTGTTTTTTTTTATAATTATAATATTTTTAACTATTTTATTCTTCAACACTTCCGGATTTTTTAGCGATAGCATACAATACAAAAAAGGTGACCAAATAGCTAAGGGTGAAAAATTAATAATCCCGCCTCTTCCACCATTAGACACCATGGCATATGACAAAAAACTAAATGAACTAGCGAACAATCCCGCACCAAAAATCTCCAAAGCAATTGTCGACGATCCTCCTGCAAATCCAAAACCAACTACCTCTCCGCCACCCAAGCTCAATTTTTGGCCCGTCAAGACCGTTTATCCCAATCCCGGCGCAATTCTGCCCTTCAATCGCATTGTTGCTTATTATGGAAATTTATATTCAACAAAAATGGGAGTTTTGGGAGAATATCCTGAAGCGGAAATGTTGGCAAAATTAAATGCTGAAGTAGAAAAATGGAATGCTGCTGATCCGGCAACTCCAGTTATTCCGGCGCTTCATTACATTGCTGTTGTGGCTCAAAATAGCTCGGGAAATGACGGTAAGCATAGATTCAGAATGCCGAATTCCGAGATAGATAAAATTTTGGCAATGGCGGCCAAAATAAATGCGATTGTTTTTCTTGATATTCAGGTTGGTTTTTCCAAAGTAGAGACGGAAATTCCATTATTGGAAAAATATTTAAAAATGCCACAAGTCCATTTGGCTATTGACCCGGAATTTTCCATGAAAGGCAGCCTGCGGCCGGGAAAGGTTGTTGGCACACTGGATGCAGCCGACATAAATTTTACATCGGATTATTTAGCCAATCTGGTGCAAGAAAATAGCCTCACCCCGAAAATTTTAATTATTCATCGCTACACGCAGAAAATGGTTACCAATTACAAAAAAATTAAAATACTGCCGGAAGTAGAAGTTGTGATGAATATGGACGGTTGGGGAGTGGAAGCGAAGAAAATCAACACGTATCAGCAGTTTATTTACAAAGAACCCGTACAATTTACCGGTTTTAAATTATTTTATAAAAACGATACTCTCAATCCGGGCAGTGTAATAATGACGCCAAGCAGCCTTTTAAAATTAAACCCACGGCCGATATATATACAATATCAATAGAATGTATGGTATATTATAAAAAACAATATTTATCCCGTACTAAATTTTTGAGTACGATAAATGATCAATATTATTAACAATTTAAAATTTTAGTACCGGGATGGATTCTCAAAAAGAAAAAAAAGCTTGGCGTGAAGTGAAATACAGTGAAAAATTCTTAAATGCCTTTAGGGGTTTGTATGTTTTCTCAAAAACGACAAGGCATTTATTTATACACGTTATTACAGCTCTTATTGTGATAATTTTTGGATTTTATTTTCATATTTCCAATATTGAATGGATTCTGTTAGTTTTTGCGATTGGTTTTGTGTTTGTTTCTGAAACATTTAATACGGCTATTGAAATAGACATAGACTTAACTTCACCGGAATATCATCCTTATGCCAGAGATACTAAGGATGTAGCGGCTGCAGCAGTGCTATTGTCCGTGTTTGTCGCAATTATTGTCGGCCTCATTATTTTCTTGCCAAAGATTTTTTAAATTGATAGAATCCAATCTATGAGTAATAAAAAAGTTTTCTTTTTAATAGTCGGTCTTTTGATTTTAGGAACGATTGCCGCGGTATTGTTCCAATCAAACAGTACGCCTCTGGGACCCGGCAAGTATGATACTTTTGCGACCTGCCTCAAAGACAAAGGCGCGGTTTTTTATGGAACTTTCTGGTGTTCGCATTGTCAGGCGCAAAAAAAACTTTTTGGCTTGTCTCAAAAATTATTGCCTTACGTTGAATGTTCCACGCCAGATGCATCCGCGCAGACACAAATTTGCAAAGATAAAAAAATCACCGGTTATCCGACTTGGGAGTTTATCGATGGGTCGCGTCTGACAGGAGAAATTCCCTTACAGCAATTGGCTGAAAAAACAGCTTGCCCGCTTCGCCCAAGCGGAAGCGAGGCGAGTACTCTACCTCAATAAATTGCCGTTGCATATTTTATAGAAAGAATATATTAGGTTAAATTATTAGTTAATTATTGCTCAAGCAATTAAAAAATTTTATGGGAAAAGGAAACAACTCATATCGAAAGGATGTGAAAAAACCAAAGAAAGTAAAAAAGAAATAGATGGAAAATAGTAAAATCCAGATATTAATCGTTGACCTAGGTTCGCAATATACCCAAATTATCAGGCGCAGCTTGCGTTATTTAGGTTTTCATTCAATCGTTCTTTCGCCTGGGGCGTCTTTAGAATGGGCCAGAGAAAATAAGCCGAAAGGGATAATTCTCTCCGGCGGAAGCGCGAGCGTTTATGATGCCGATATGCCGAAAATTCCAAAAGAAATTTTAGATTTTGGCGTACCTGTTTTTGGTATTTGTCTTGGTATGCAGTGGCTTGCGTATATCAATGATAAAAATTCCATCCAAGCGGTGAAAACAGGCAAATCGTATGGGCCGGTGGAAATTAATTTTAAAGATAATCCCAAAAGCAAACTTTTTGAAAATTTGGGAGAAAAAATAAATGCTTGGTCTTCTCACGGAGATTCGGTGAAAAATATTCCAAAAGATTTTAGTATTACGGCAACTTCCAAAGGGGGCAGCGTTATAGAAGCGATGGAATATGTCGAGAAAAAAATTTGGGCTGTGCAATTTCACCCGGAAGTGGACCAGACAGAAGATGAAAATGTTATTTTAAATAATTTTGCCGTAAAAATTTGTGGCTGTATAAAAGATTATGACAAAAAAGATGTAATAGAAGAAATCAGAGAGAATACAAAAAAAATATTGGGCGCGGGAAAAGCGATAATTGGCGTGTCCGGCGGGGTGGATTCCACCACTTTAGCTGCGATACTTGCGCCCGCGCTGGGTGATAAACTAAAGGCATTTATGATAGATACCGGTGGAATGCGCAGGAATGAAATAGAAAAAGTGAAAGAGATTGCCAAGAAAGCCGGAATAAATTTAGAAGTAATAGATAAATATAAAAATAAATTTGTAGAAAAAATTAGCCAGAGCATAAATGCCGAAGAAAAGCGCGCTCATTTTCGCGCAGTGTATGGAGAGGTATTTCGTGAAGTGGCAAAGTCATACGGCGCAACTCATATGTTGCAGGGAACGCTTGCGACTGACTTGATAGAATCCGGCAGTGCGGGGAATTCAGCGCTTATTAAGACGCACCATAACGTTGATCTAGATTTAGGCCTTAAAGAAATAATGCCATTGTCCGACTTCTTTAAATTTGAAGTGCGAGAACTTGCACGAGAGTTCGGATTAGATAAATTATTGGTAAATAGACAGCCATTTCCAGGGCCAGGATTGTATTTGAGAATAGTAAGCGTGCCGGTTAGTGCGGAGTTGCTTGAAATTGTACGCGAAGCGGATTATGAAGTAGCTGAAATTCTAAAAAAGCGCAATATTTATGACAAAATCTCGCAAACCATCGTAGCGCTTCTTGGAGTAAATACCGTTGGCGTGAAAGGCGATGGACGAGTATATGGATATTCTCTTATTGTACGCACCGTAGAGACGACTGATTTTATGACCGTGAAAGGTTTTTATTTAAGTAAAGAAATCTGCGAAGAAATTACCAGTGTGCTCACCAAACATCCGAAAATTGTCCGCGTCTTTTTTGATTGGACTACCAAGCCTCCCGCTACCACTGAGTTTGAATAAAAGGAGTATAATACAACAAAGGTCGGATTTATTAATGTTTTTTAATTTAATATTTTTTTATGAATAAAAATAAAGTTGCTTTGGTTGTGGGATCTTTCATGGGTTTGTTTCACCTTGTTTGGGGTTTACTGATAGCTTTTGGTTATGCTCAAGTATTGCTTAATTTTGTTTACAATCTTCACTCGCTCAACAATCCTTTCACGGTGATGTCTTTTGATCTCATGCGCACCTTGGGCCTCATTATCTTCACCTTCCTGATGGGTTATATTTTCGGTTATATTTTCGCAGTACTCTGGAACAAGTTGCATAAATAATCACTTCCCTTTTTAAATTCAAAGAGGTAATTTCAATAATAATTTGCTAGAATTAGTGTGTGTTGGCGTTTACCAAAAAAGAAAAAGCACTACTAAAAAAGCTAAACACCCCCGCTAAAGTGCAGGATTTTTTGAGTAGATTGAAGTTTAATTTTGAGAAAGGCGGAGAGATGTTAAAATCTCCAATTTTAACCCTGAGAACACGAAGGGCGCACTGTTTTGAAGGAGCCCTGTTGGGAGCATATATTTTGTCACTCTATGGTTTTATACCGTATCTGATGCATTTGAAGACGACAAAAGAAGATTATGACCATGTCGTGGTTCCTTTTAAGGTGCGGGGTTTCTGGGGCGCGCTTTCCAAAACCAATCACGCGGTCTTGCGGTATCGCGAGCCGGTTTACAAAAATATCCGCGAACTGGCGATGTCGTATTTTCATGAATATTTTTTAGATGACGGGCGGAAGACACTGAGACAATATTCTCTGTTGCTTAATTTAAATACTTTTGGAAAAAAATGGATAACGCAAGAAAGTGACCTTTGGAATATAGATAAGGCATTGGATAAAATAAAACATTATAATATTGTGCCAAAATCTTATCTAAAAAAATTAAGAAAAGCAGATAAAATAGAAATCAAAGCGGGAAAGATAGTAGAATTTAAAAAACACTAAAAATATTTTCTAGTAATCTTGCGAACCAACCCTTTTGGGAATTTTCTGTTTTTATCGTGGCAGGAGTTGGAGTGACAGCATTTATAACTGCTGCAGTATTTTGACTTACCAGGTTTTCCAATTTTGGTTTTACTTTTTTTATTACACTCGCTTTAGTAATATGTGTATTTTTTATTGGCGCAGTTTCTATCACGGCTGGCATCTTTGGTTTTTCAAACTTTTGCATTATTTGATTCCAGGTCTTGCCGGATAAAGCGGAAGCAACATAAGCAGTTTCCCAAATTTTATTCTGTGTATTTTCGTTTTTTATTCCGCCATCAGTGTCTTGTATTGATGCAAGATAATCAAACGGAGTATTTTCACTTTTTATCCAATCTTCCGGTTTTTCATTTAAGGCAAAAATGCCCTCCAGTGCCCAAGCGGTTGAAGAGGCATTATTACCCCAGCTGCCATTATCTTTCTGGTTTTGTTTTAAGAATTCTTTCGCTTTTTCTAAACTTTCCCCTATCCCGGGGATAGGGGAAAAAGCCGATAGAGCTTCCATAGAAGCACCAGTCATATCTACGGACTCATCCCAAGACCCATTTTCTTTCTGTTGGCTCAAAATAAAATTTATATCATCACTTATCATTTTTTCATTTGGCGTGTAGCCTGCGTTTTGCAGAACGATTAAAGCAAAAATATCATCATTGTCTTCGCTTGCATTACCGAACTGTTTACCGTCAAAGCCGGCAGTTATTTTCTCAATATAATTTTCACCATTAGTATTATAGGGGTTGAGTCCGAGCGCCATCAAGGCCATTGCGTGTCTTTCATAATCCGTCAAAAGAGTGCCTGTTGTTTCGGATTCTCCAAAATATTTTACCAGTTTTATTGTTTGGTCTTGATAATTCCCCGATGCCAGCGCCAAAGCAACCCAACCCGTATAAAGATCCTCGCCGAAAGACCCATCATTTTTTTGTTGTGCAATCAGAAAGCCAAAAGCCTTTTTGGTGTCAAAAGTTGGTTTGATAATTGGAGCAAGTGTTGCAATGGGAGGGATATCGGCGGGTGTGAGAAGGGGACCCCCGCCAGTTGGAGCAGCCGGAGTGCCTAATGAAAGGATATGAAGTGTGGCCTGGTCTCCCAAATTGTTGTCGGAAAAATCGTGGAGCTGAAATACAATTGTGTCTCCCGCTACGACTGGCAGTGAAGTAATGCCAAAATTCGCAAAATTTCCATTTTGGTAAATTGCCCAATATTGACCGCTTGGATTGGCAGCGACATCGTTAATCGTGGTAATAAACAGACCTAGGCTGGGAAATTGATTTGAAAGTTGTGTGTTAGATATAGAACCATTCTTTATCGCTGCATCCAATGCGCAAATAGCTAGGTATGAATTCGGAGAATCTACTTGCGGGTAGTTATGCGCTACTCCGTCGGTATCAGTTACAGTACAGCTCGCGGGCACATTCACTTCTGTTTCGATATTGAGTGTTGCATAGGCCGTGGTAACAATCCCAAACAAGACAATTGCTGAAAAAAATACTACGAACTTTATTTTTATATTTTTCATAATTTTTTTTTAATTAATAATTTAACTTTTCATATTTCCAAGATACGACATCTCCCGGATTTATCTTATAATTTGAAACACCAACTTGCGCTTCTTTGCCATTTACATAATAAATCCAATTCTGATTTCCATTTCCTTTAATTCCGTTGATTGTTTCAATAAATTTTCCCATTCCCGTATAATTTTTTTCCGTGAAATTTATTTTCCCTTCACCCCGAAACTTATTCATGAAATCATAAACGCTTATTTGACCCGTAATCTCTTCCTCATAACGAGTACCGTTTATTTCCAAAATAGTTTGCTCTGGTTGGTCAGGATAAATTTTGGCAAG
>JBBUIX010000053.1:0-2242 GCA_038055115.1 Patescibacteria group bacterium | reverse complement strand
TTCATCGGAAATTTCTTTGACTCCGCCTTTTACTATTCTGGTTCTTCGTTCATCCGCAAATTTATCTCGAATTTCTTTCAATTCTTCGGCAATTGTCTTAAGAATTTTTTTAGGGCTGGCTAATAAATTTTTCATTTCCGCAATAAATTTTTGTTTTTCCACGAGCTCATCTTCCACGGCTTTTCGCTCGAGTCCGGCGAGCTTGGCCAGTTTCATTTCCAAAATCGCCGTCGCTTGGGGGTCTGAAAACTTAAATTCTTTCATTAAATTCAATTTGGCGATTTGGGAATTTTTGGATCCGCGAATAACAGTAATTACGCGATCTATTTTATCCAGAGCTTTTTTAAGGCCGAGTAAAATATGTTCACGCTCTTCGGCTCGGCGCAAATCGTACGCGCTTCGGCGCTTTACAACTTCCTTCCGGTGCGTAATAAATTCAGTCAGTATTGATTTGAGCGATAAAGTCTGCGGCACGCCATCCACCAGAGCAACCATATTAAAATTAAAGTTTGATTCAAGCTGAGTATTTTTGTAAATATAATTTAAAACTTTTTCGGGATGCGCGCTATTTTTTAAATCAATGACAATGCGAATGTCTTTGGTGGATTCATCTCGGAGTCCCTTGACGCCCTCAAGTTTTTTTTCTTGGACTAATTCCGCAATGCTGACTATTAAATTTGATTTATTTACCCGAAAAGGAATTGAGGTAATGATAATAGAAAAGTTTCCGTCTTTCTGCTCCACTATCTCCGCCTCGCCCCGGCAGACCACCCCGCCCCGCCCCGATGAATACGCATGGAGCATATCTTTGTATCCGTAAGCGATTCCGCCGGTCGGAAAATCTGGGCCTTTGATAAATTGCATTAAATCTTCCGCTGTACTATCTCCGTTTTCAATTAAATGCATCGTTGCATCCAGTACTTCCGCTAAATTGTGCGAAGGGATATTCGTTGCCATGCCGACGGCAATGCCGAGAGTGCCATTCAAAAGCAAAGCCGGTACTGCCGAAGGAAAGACAACCGGCTCTTGGCGGGTCTGATCATAGTTTGGACGGAAATCAACCGTCTCTTTTTCCAAATCTCGCAAAAGTTCCGAAGAAATTTTGGACATTTTCGCTTCGGTATAACGCATCGCGGCAGCGTTGTCCCCGTCAATCGAACCGAAGTTTCCCTGCCCTAAAACAAGCGGATAGCGATAGGAAAATTCCTGCGCCATGCCAACCATAGTGTCGTAAACTGCGGTATCTCCGTGTGGATGATATTTTCCGAGTACATCTCCGACTATTGCGGCAGATTTCCTAAAACGCGCAGAAGAAGTGAGTCCCATTTCATTCATTGCGAATAAAATTCTGCGATGCACGGGTTTCAACCCGTCTCGAACATCCGGCAAAGCGCGCGAAGTGATAACCGACATTGCATAAGCCAAATAGGATTCTTTCATTTCTGCCACGATATCAACCGGCAGAATTGTATCTGCTCGCAGTTTTTCGCCCGATTCTGAGGATTTTTTTGCCATAAAATTATTCTTGAGTTATTATTGAGCGCCTGAACCAGGCTCGGATAAAATATTATATCCGCCTATTATATTATCTTTTAATGCGGAAAACGGTTTAAAATCTTGGCCAATTTTTGCTTGCGTGCCCGGATTTGTTAAAGTCGTTCCTAAGGAATAAATCCACAGAAAAATTAAAACAGCGGCGGCCAAAAAAGTGAGAACATGCAAAATATGTCTGCGAACTTCCTCGGGTTGTCTTCTTATGTGATGAATTATTTTTTTCATACTATGATGCTAATTAAACCGCCCGCAAAACTATTACTTCTCCCTCTTTATTATCCAGATCTTTTTTCTTGAGCGTCAGTTTATCCACCACTTCGGCTTTTTCTTCACCCAGTTCTTTGAGAAATGCTTTAAGCGCGCTCTCGTCGTAATCCATCGGAATTATCAGTTTTGGTTCAAGCGATGATGCGAGTTTCGCGGACGCCTTGGCATCCAGCATCCCCTTTCCGCCGACCGGAATAAAAAGAATATCTGGGCTATTGATAGCTTCACGCGATTCTTTTGAAAATTCTGAATCTGATAATGCGCCAAGAAAGGCAATATTGATTCCATCCACATCAAATAAATAAATGGTGTTAATATATTTTTTACTTCCAATTAACGCATCCGACAATACTCCTTTGATAAAAATTTCCTTTATCTCATAATCCCCCGGTCCGGTAATAACAAAAGGCTCTCGTTCACC
>JBBUIX010000052.1:0-8605 GCA_038055115.1 Patescibacteria group bacterium | reverse complement strand
AATTTAATAAAAGATGCCTTAGAAAATCTTGAAATAGAAATTAATGATATTGCGCTGGAACATCCGGAAGATTTAAAAAATGGAGATTATTCTACGAATGTAGCTTTAGCTATAGCAAAAAGTGTCGAGAGAAATCCGAAAGAACTCGCGGAAAAAATAATCAAGAAATTAAATAAAAATTTACCAGAAGAAATTTCAAAAATAGAAATTGCCGGCGCCGGATTTATAAATTTTTATTTATCCCGCAAATTTTTTGCGAATAGTGTTGAAGAAATTTTAAACAAAGCGGAAAATGTCGGGAAGAATAATGTTCGGTCCAACCAGAAAATAATGGTTGAATATACGGATCCAAATCCTTTCAAACCGTTTCACATAGGGCATTTAATGACGAACGCAATCGGAGAATCAATAGCTAGAATTTTAGAACATTCCGGCGCTGTCGTATCCAGGGCAAATTATCAAGGTGATATTGGCCTACATGTGGCCAAGGCCATTTACGGACTTTTAAAAAATGAAAAATTGCAAAGCAAATCTGGTTCCCATAATTTACAAGCAACGAACATCGGGCAAGCTTATGCCCATGGCGCAGGAGCTTATGAAAATGACGAAAATGCAAAAAAAGAAATAGATGAAATAAATAAAAAAATCTACGAGCGTAACGACGAAAAAATAAATAAAATATACCAATGGGGTTTTGATGTGACAATGGAAGCGTTTGAAGATCTGTATAAAATGCTCGGTACAAAATTTGATTTTTACTTTTTAGAGAGCCAAATGGCGGGGATCGGGGAAGATATTGTTCGCGCGAATATTGGTAAAGTTTTTGAGGAGTCTGATGGCGCGATTGTGTTTAAAGCTGAAAAATATGATCCGAAGCTTCACACCCGAGTTTTTATCACTTCGCAGGGTTTGCCGACTTATGAAGCAAAGGAGTTGGGGTTGACTGAAGAAAAGTTCAAAACAAATCTGGATATGTCTATCATGGTCACGGCAACTGAACAAATAGATTATATGCGCGTTGTTGCGAAAGCTATATCATTAATTAATCCGGAACATGCGGCAAAAATGAGACATATTACTCATGGCATGATGCGTCTGGCTTCTGGTAAAATGGGTTCTCGAAAAGGAAATACAATAACAGGAGAATCTCTTTTGAATGATGTTCGCGATGCAATTTTGGAAAAGATGACGGACCGGGAGTTTTCTAATGAAGAAAGGGAGAAAATTGCCTCCGATGTCGGTGTGTCGGCAATAAAATATTCAATATTAAAACAATCCATTGGTGGGGATATTGTTTATGATTTTGAAAAATCCATTTCTTTTGAAGGGGATTCCGGTCCCTATCTGCAATATTCTTATGCCCGGGCAAATTCAGTTTTAGAAAAAGCGCAAAAAGAAAACATCCTGCCGGATCCCCATGCTTTCCCATCTGAGATTTTTGAAGTGGAAAAATTATTATATAAATTTCCGGAAATTGTGTTTCGTTCCGCTTCCGAATACGAACCGCACTATATTACAAATTATCTGATTGAAGTCGCCCGCGCTTACAATAGTTTTTATGGAAATATGATTATTGTAAACAAAGAAGACAAAACCTCACCCTACAAAATTGCCCTAACCTACGCTTTTACTTTCGTCATGAAAACCGGCCTGCATCTTTTGGGTATCGAAGCTCCAAAGAAGATGTAAAAACAAAAATTCTATGCTAAAATCAGCCAATAATGGCTGAAAGGGAAAATTCTAATAAAAAATCTGACGCAGCGCTTCGGGAGGAAGCGATTTTGGAATTCTGGAAAGAAAATAAAATTTTTGAAAAATCTTTAAAAAAACCTTCATCCCTAGGGGAGTTTGTTTTTTACGAAGGTCCGCCAACAGCGAATGCCAGACCGCCTCTCCATTCAATAGAGGCGCGCGCCTTTAAGGATGTTATTCCACGGTATAAAACGATGTGCGGTTATCATGTTCGCCGCAAAGGCGGTTGGGATACGCATGGATTACCGGTTGAATTGCAAATAGAAAAAGCTCTTGGCTTGAAATCGAAAAAAGATATTGAGAACTATGGTATTGAAGCTTTCAATAGAAAATGCAGAGAAAGTGTTTTTGCCTATATATCTGATTGGGAAGAATTTACCGATCGCATCGGATATTGGGTTGACAAAGAACATTCTTATGTCACTTATCACAACACCTACATGGAATCCGTGTGGAACATTTTAAAAAAAGTGAATGATCAAAATTTGCTTTACAAAGATTATAAAGTTGTGCCTTGGTGTCCGAGATGCGAGACGGTTTTATCCTCGCACGAGCTGGCGCAGGGATATGAAGATATAAAAGATTTGTCGGTCACGGTAAAGTTTCATCTTAAAGCTGGCCAAACATTTGGAAAGGGAAAGATGACAAAAGAAACTGCCTATATTTTGGCGTGGACGACGACTCCTTGGACACTTCCGGGCAATGTCGCTCTGGCGGTGGGGAAAAATATTTCTTATACGGCATTGCGAATTGCCGGGGTTTCCGAACTTTATATAATTGCAAGTGATAGAGTTAAAAATATTTTTGAAGGTCAAAATATTGAGATCGTTCATGGTGATATAAAAGGTGAAGATTTAATTGGTTTGGAATATGAACCACTTTATCCATATCTTGCAAACAATATTTCTGAAAGTGAAAAAATAAAATTGGAAAAAGCATACAAAGTTTATGAAGCAGACTTCGTAACCACGGAAGACGGCACCGGTATCGTGCATACTGCCGTGATGTACGGACAAGATGATTTTGAACTTGGCACAAAAATCGGTTTACCAAAACATCACCTTGTATCTCTGGACGGAACTTTTGTGAAAGGCACAGATTGGCTCGAAGGTCGATCCGTTGTGGATGAGACATTAGCTGTAGACATTTTGAAAGATCTACAGAAAAGGAATTTATTGTTTGGTAAAGAAAATTATACCCACTCATATCCTTTTTGTTGGAGGTGTAAAACTCGACTTATTTATTACGCGCGCGATTCTTGGTATATCAAAATGTCCGACCCGAAAATTAAAAAAGAACTCATTAATCAAAACCAGGAAATAAATTGGGAGCCAGCGCATATCCGAGACGGGCGTTTCGGCGAATGGTTGAGGGAGATAAAAGATTGGGCGGTGTCCCGCGAGCGATACTGGGGAACGCCCTTGCCGGTATGGTTTGATGAGAATAATAATTTTCGAGTAATAGGAAGTGTTGACGAGCTGAAGAAATTAACCAAAAAGTCCGGAAATAAATATTTTGTCATGCGTCATGGGGGTTCGATTGCCAACATAAATAACGTAGATAGCTTAAAGCCCGGAGAAGAAAATGATGCTTTGACCGACAAAGGGAGAGAACAGGTTAAATTGTCAGTATCCAGCTTAAAATACAAACCTGACTTCATTGTTTCTTCTGATTTTATCAGGACAAAACAAACATCAAAAACTATAGCTGATGCCCTAGGGATTTCGGAGGAAAAAATTATAACAAGCGAAAAATTGCGGGAATTTAGAGCTGTAACATCTCCGGATGAAAATGATACGGATGTCAGAAAAAGAATGATTAGCGTTCTGGAAAATCTTGAGAAAAAATACTCAGGAAAAAATATTTTAATTATCTCTCACGAATATCCGTTGCGTATCCTGTTGTCTTCTTATGAAGCTTTGAATGCCGAAGAAGAATCTCAGAATCTTCATACTAAATATCCCTTTATTCAAAACGCAGAAGTGTTTCCATGTAATTTTTTGCTGCTACCCAGAAATGAATACGGTCAAATAGATTTACATCGTCCATTTATTGATACTCTGGAATTGGTTGACGAAAATGGATCTGCTTTAACTCGCGTAAAAGAGGTCATGGATGTTTGGTTTGATTCCGGAGCAATGCCATTTGCTCAGGATCACTATCCATTTGAAAACAAAAAATGGGTAGATGGTCCGGGCTATCCGGCTGATTTTATTGCGGAAGCGGTTGATCAGACTCGCGGTTGGTTTTACACCTTGCATGCAATCGGAGTGTTGATGGGACGCGGTAAGGCATATAAAAATGTCATTTGTCTCGGGCATTTATTGGATGCTGCCGGCAAGAAAATGTCCAAATCTCTCGGCAATATTGTTGATCCATGGGAAGCAATGGATAAATATGGCGTTGATACGCTTCGCCTTTGGATGTATTGTATAAATCAACCCGGTGAGTCAAAGAATTTTGATGAAAAAACTGTCGCCCTGCTTCATCAGCAAGTTTTCGGCTTGCTTTATAATGTGCTGGCATTTTATGAATTATATAGAGATAAAAAAATAGAGAAAAATAATAGGCCAAAATCAGAAAATATTTTAGATATTTGGATTTTGGCTCGCTTGGATGAATTGATAAAACTTACAACAGAAAATCTTGATAATTATAAATTACTTGAACCAACCAGAGCGCTCCGCGATTTTGTTAGCGATCTTTCTACTTGGTATTTGCGTCGTTCACGCGAGCGAATTAAAAATAAAGACAAGGAAGCAAAACAAACTTTATATTATGTGTTAAAAACTCTGGCAAAAATTTTAGCTCCATTCGCGCCATTCGCCGCGGAAGATATTTGGTTGAAATTAAGGAATGAAAAAGACGAAGAGAGTGTGCATTTGGCCGAGTGGTCTAAGGCAGAAAAAATGGATTTGGATCTTATTAAGAATATGGAAATAATCCGAAAAATTGTTTCTTTGGGGCTTGAGGCTAGGCAAAGAGAAAAAATCCCGGTGCGTCAACCACTCGCTAAACTTGAGATGAGAGATTATAAGTTAGGCAAAGAATATTTTGAATTAATTAAAGACGAATTAAATATAAAAGAAATTATTTTAAATATTTCTGTCTCTGATGAAATAAAAATTGATACCAATATCACTTCAGAACTCAAGCAGGAGGGGAATTATCGCGAGCTTGTCCGCGCTTTACAGAACATGCGCAAGAAGCTTGGACTTACTCCGAGCGATGTTGTAATGATTACTTTTGAAACAAACGATACGGGTAAAAAATTAATTCAAAAATTTGAGGCCGACATGAAGAAAACTGTTCTGGCATCTGAAATAGGATTCAAAAAAAATGACGGAGAGGCTAAATCTAATAAAATTGGATCGCCCGACGCTTCAACAGAAACGTTTAGGGAAATAAAAATCGATGAGTTAGCGTTTAAAGTAAAAATTGAGAAATAAAAAATGAAAAAGCTTGTTATTTTTGATTTTGACGGAGTATTTATAGATACTCTAGACATCAAAACACTACAAACTCTGAAAGGTTTATTAAAAAGTCTTTGCGATAGATATATTCTTGCAATTATTTCTTCAACTAGCAATAGTACTATTAAAAAAATCCTGGAGAAAGAAAAAGTATTACCGTATTTTGAAGATATTTTAGGTTTTGAAAATTATACAAGTAAAGTTGTAAGAATAAAAATGCTTTTGGAAAAATATAAAGTTGCGCCCAAGGATGCTGTTTATATTACTGATACGTTGGGAGATATTCTTGGTGGGAACGAGTGTCAGATTAATTCTGTTGGAGTTACTTGGGGATTTAACGACAGAAAAACATTAGAAAAAGGTAATCCGGCTGTGATTATTGACGACCCGCGAGATTTGATTGCAGTGGTGGATAGTGTGTTAAAATAAGGGTATGAAAATTGAAAATAAAATTATCAAATTCTAATGCATCACATTTATCATACCGAGGGAATAATATTGGGAAGCAAGAATTTCGGCGAAGCGGGAAAATATTATTCTATTTTTACTCGCGATTTGGGAATGGTTTATGCTTCGGCGCAAGGGGTGCGCAAAATGTCTTCCAGACTGCGTTTTGTTCTGCAGGATTTTACCTATGTGAAAGTTGACTTAGTACAAGGCAAAGATTTTTGGCGAGTAACCAGCGCATCCAAGACAAACGCACTGGGACAGCTTTCTAAAAATTCCGAAATTTTTGAAATTTTTTCCAATATTGCGAATTTATTAAAAAGATTGCTGGCCGGCGTTGAACCGAACGAAGCCTTATTTATTGATCTAATAAGTGGTTTGTCTATTTTGGAAAAAATAGAGACGAAGGAAGATTTACGAAACACTGAAGCCATTATTGTTTTGCGCATACTTAATAATTTAGGATATATCGGTGGAAACGAAATGCTGCAAAATCTTGTAAAATCTCCGTTTGAACCGAATCTAATATTTAAGGTTTCCCAATCAAGAACCCAGGTGTTGCATCAAATAAATAAAGCCCTCAAGGAGACACATTTGTAAAATGTCTGCCTCGACGCCCGCTTCGCCGAATCGAGGCGAGAGTCTGAGCGGGTCTATCCCGTAAGAAATTTTTAAAATTTCGTCCGGGATGCTACAATTCTATGTATGCCGCTAGATGATAGAAATAAGCTTAATAGGCTCGAAGAACTAAAAGAGAAGCTCTTTAGTAAAAGTTATCAAACCAAGATAGAACATCGGGATAATCTTTCTCATTTGCACAGAAAAGACGTGTTGGATTCTTGGGAAACTGAAGAAAAAGTTGAAAGGGATGCCGAAGAGAAATTTTTTATGAAAACTTCCACGTTTAAGAAATTTTTTATCTTCTCAATAGTTTTTTTTGTTTTAACCTTGGGATATGCCGCTTATGTTTTTCTGGCCGGAGGCAATACTGTTTCTAATGACAATATTGATATCTCTATTCTGGGCAATAATTTCACGGCCGGAGGGGAAGAGCTTTCGCTTATTATTGGAATTACCAATAGAAATAATTCTCCATTAGACTTAGCTGATCTTGTTATGGAGTATCCAAAAGGTTCTTCAGGTGATTTGTCTTCTGACACCGAACATTTTCGCGAATCACTGGGGACAATTCCAGCCGGAGCCGTCCGCAATGAAAATTTGAAAGTAGTGCTTTTCGGCGAACAGGGGAGTACTCGTCCCATAAAAATTTCCCTGGAATATCGAGTCGCGGGATCCAACGCTATTTTTGTAAAAGACAAACTTTATGAAGTTAATATAAGTTCCACGCCGATAAATCTCTCGGTGGATGCCCCTCTGACTATCAGCCCAAATCAGAATATTAATCTGAATGTAAAAGCGATGCTTAATGCCACCAAGCCGGCTTCAAAAATACTTGTTAAGATTGATTATCCGGTTGGATTTGCTTTCGCGTCGGCCGCGCCGGCGCCTTCTTTCGGCAACAATATTTGGAATCTGGGAGATCTTGCCCCGGGCGCAGAACACAATATTTCCATATCCGGCAAAATGGTTGATGTTTTTGACGGGGAAGAAAAAACATTTAACATATTAAGCGGTTCGCAGTCCGGTACCGATAAATCTGCGATTGGTGTTATTTTTAATTCTATCAAAAGCACTATCACTATTAAAAAACCTTTTATTGAAGCAAATCTTTTTATAAATGGCGTGTCTCAAAGAGAATATGCGACTGATACCAAAACATCCGTTAATGCCGAAATCCGCTTTATAAATAATTTAGACACCAAAGTAAATGATTTACAGATAGTGGCGAAAATTTCCGGAAATGCTTTTGATTCTAAAACAATAAGAGCGCAACAAGGGTTTTATGATTCATCTAAAGACATAATAACTTGGGATAAAAATTCCAAAGATGGTCTCGGGGAAATGAATCCGGGTGATTCCGGTTCTGTTACGTTTTCCGTTTCTCCGCTGTCGCTATTTTCTGCGGCGGAAGGAATACTTTCTAACCCCTCCATTAATATAGAAGTAGATATCTCCGGCAAGCAAGCACTTGAAGGTTTTGCCGTTAATGAATTGAATAATTCTTCTTCCATAATTATAAGAGTTATTTCCGATGTCGGATTTTCTGCCAAAGCGCTTTATTATTCCGGACCTTTTACCAATACCGGTCCAATACCTCCAAAAGCTGAAAAAGCGACAACTTATGCCATTGTCTGGACTCTTTCCAATACCGCCAATAGTATTTCCAAAGCGCAAATAAATTCCTCTCTTCCGCCGTGGGTAACTTTCGTGGGACCTATTTCGCCCGCAGATGAAAATTTAACCTATAACCCCTCCACCAAAGAAATAATATGGAACGTGGATAGAATACCAAAAGGCACAGGTATCACCAGTGCCTCTCGCGCTGTTGCCTTTCAGGTTTCTCTTAACTCTTCGTTTTCTCAAGTTGGCACGGCTCCGATTATCGTAAATGACGCAATTTTGACTGGGCACGATGATTTTGCTAATGTAGATGTGAGAGTGAATAAAATAGGCCTCAACACAAGGCTTGATAATGACGCAGCTTTCCCGGCGAATGGAAGTGCGGTAGTTGAATAATTGATGCCCAGCATGATATTTTGCTAAATCAAATGCCAGAAAAAAATAAAAAACCTGCCCGCCCTCCCAAGTCGGGAGCAGGCGGGGAAAATAAAAGCGATGATTTGATGGAAAAAATAGTTTCACTTTGTAAAAGGCGCGGTTTTGTTTTTCAAGGTTCGGAAATTTACGGCGGGCTAGCCGGTTTTTATGATTATGGACACTATGGTCTCGCGCTTCAGAATAATATAAAGAATTCTTGGTGGAAAAAATTTGTGGATTCTAGGCGTGATATGTATGGGATAAATTCCTCTATT